>NZ_JBLZFZ010000011.1:0-152913 GCF_050753385.1 Pantanalinema rosaneae CENA516 | reverse complement strand
AGATGTGTATAAGAGACAGCTACTACCACCACCGAAGTCACCCCCACCCCCTCCACTCCCGCTATCCCCCCAATAACTATCGCTATAGGTAGAAGGAGCTTGATAAGGAACTGTTTCTTCCCATTCATGCCGATCGCCACAACAACGGCATTGCTCTACCCTTCGCTGTAAACCAGGAACTTGTAACGTAGCAGGTTGTAAGAGTTCCGAGGTTTGCTCAACGGTTAATTCCTCACAGGTCGGACAGAGGCAAACGTGATAGTCATCTAGCACCTGGGTACGCAAATGCAATCCTAATCCGCTTAACTGACTGTGGCAGATGGGACATTGCCAACCATCTACGCGAATACTCCCGAGGGTTTGAGCCACTTGCTCCGATCGGCTCAGATATTCCAGCACCGTTTCAGGTGGCAGAGCAGTCATCGGTTGGCGGCAATCCTGGCAGTGAATCGCATGATCCCGTCCTAACCGGCTCCGCGATCTGCCCTCCGGAGGCACAAAGGTAGGACGGAAGAACACCAGCGATCGCCCGACAATGCCGACTAAACCAAATCCCAGGGCAGCTAAGACCCAAAATAGCCCGGTCAAATTCGCCTGATATGTCCGTTGTCCCGATAGATGGGCTGATCTCGCGGGGGACACGACAGGGTGTTCCAGGGCGGTGACTAATGCCCAGGTTCCCGATAGCACCCCAGCCGAAAAATTGCCGTACTTGAAGTGGGGCAGAATTTCATGCTGAATGATTTTCCCCACCTGCTGATTGGATAAAATCGGCTCGATACCATATCCTGTCTCAATCTCGACGCGGCGATCGTCGCGGGAAATTAGCAATAACACACCATTATCTTGTCCCCGCTTACCAATTCCCCAGTCATTAAATAATGCAGTCGCAAACTGTTTAGGAGTCGTCGCCGGAGTTGTATCGGTAACCGTCACGACAGCAATTTCTGTGCCATTTTGTTGCTCTAATCTAGAAATCATCTGGTTTAACGTCCGTTTCGTCTCCGGATTGAGCAACTGTGCCATATCCGTTACCCAGCCGCCATCGGTCTGTCGTGGATTCGGGATCTGCTGAATGGGAACAGCCCCAGCAGGCAAAACCACACCCAGCAGCATCCAACCGCCTAGGACGATCGCTAAACAGGCTTGGATCATCGATCGTTTTAGTGACATCGCCTCTCCTGATCTCATGGGTCTAGGTGCGCGAATAACGCAACTAATCTTCAACTTCAGTGGGCGATCGGAAATTTTCTGATCGAATTTTTGCGGCAAAATTTGATCTCTGTGCTACAACCTTTGAGTTAGACACAGTAAATCGCATGTGAAACGACGTACACCTCCACGCCGTAAGGCTCCTCGCCGTCGGTTGTTTTCAATTCTGATTGGCTTATATATTGTGAGTTTTATTGCTGGACATACCTTTGGAACGTTACTGGCAGGGGCACAGCAACAGCCTGAAGGTGCATCAGGGTTGCAAGACACTACCGCACAACCATCTGAGGCAGGGCAGACTCTAGTCTCTCTCCCTCCCATTAGCCGCCCGAAACTGTCTCCCCTACCCACCCCGAAGGAGGTTTGGGATTGTGAGGTCGTTGTGGTCGGGGGTTCTCTGGGAGGCATAGCGGCAGCGGCCCATGCCATGAAGTCCGGAGTGCAAACTTGCCTGATCGAACTCTCCCCCTGGTTAGGCGGACAGATTAGTGCCCAGGGAGTGCCTGCGATCGATGAATCAGAAACGATGCAGGCAGAACAGAACTTTTCTAAAAGTTGGACTGACTTCAAGGATTTAATTGCCCAGCAGGAAATCAAGCTACCCGCCTGGGAAACCTTACCCCCGAAACAACGGGTTTCCGACTTAAACAGTTGTTGGGTCAGTGGTTTATGTTTCTTGCCCGAAGCTGGGGCATTGGCATCAAGTCAATTGCTTCAAACGGCGGCTCGTCAGGCGACCGGGAGCCGTTGGGCAACCCAAACCGCCTTTAAAGGAGCCGAATTTGACGCGACGGGACATGAGATTACCGCCATCTATGCGGTACGGCGCACACCCCGGCAACCGAACTACGTCCCCGAGGGCAGACTATCTAAGGAAATCGCCACCTGGTATGCCTGGTCTAGCGATCCCACGTTTGAAAAAACCCCCTTACGGCTGCAAGCCCCTCCCGGCAAACGCATGATTGTGATTGATGCGACGGATACCGGAGAACTGATTGGTTGGGCAAACATTCCCTATCGGTTAGGGGCGGAATCCCAGGCGACCTCGGGCGAAATCCATGCCCCCTTGCGCGATAATCCCAGTTGCACCCAGGCTTTTACCTTTCCCTTTGCCCTGGCAATTCGGGACGATCGCGGCATCAGTAAAGCCGAACTCGCTAAAGTGAAATCTGACTATGCCGTACAAGAGCATGAGCGGGAATTTGATCTGGAAGGATTCCCCATGTTTGCTGGACATAGCCTGTTCCACTATCGACGCATTCTAAGCACGACTCGCAATGATCCCGCCGATAAAGGCATTCCTTCCCCCGGTGATATCACGGTGATCAACTGGAATCGCGGCAACGACTGGGGATGGATGGATCCGCCCCTGATTCTGACCGATGACCAGCTCGATATTTCCGGACAACGGCAGAACTGGCTCGGGGGGGTATCCGTTGTAGCACTGCGCCATGCCGAAAACCATGCCCTGCTGTTTGCCCGTTGGTTGCTAAATCGCTACGCCAAACCCGATCTGCCCCTGAGCTTTTTATCCGGAGCCGATTCCCCGATGAAAACTGCTTCTGGACTGAGCATGATTCCTTATTTCCGCGAAGGACGGCGAATTGTTGGGCGACCCGCTTACGGACAACGGCGCTTTGCGGTGCGAGAGAATGATATTCGTAACGATATGCAGGGGGGACGGGATTTTAGTCGCACGACGATCGCCCTGACCCATTACGACATTGACATTCACGGTTGCCGTTATCGCAACTGGGGCCCCTCCTGGGAAGCCACGGGTGCGCCTGCCGATGAAGCCAAAGTCCGCCCAATTCAAATTCCGATCGAAAGTCTGATTCCGCAAGGGGTCAACAACATGCTGGTCGGAGGCAAGGCGATCGCGGTGACTCACATTGCCAATGCCGCTACCCGAGTTCACTACGGAGAATGGAGTGCCGGAGCCGCCGCCGGGTCAACGGCTGGATGGCTGCTGAAGAAACAGCCTGCCACAACCACCCCTGCCGATATTGTGCCCCAAGGCAAGATCACTGACCTGCGTCGCTATCTCGTTAGCCAGGGACTCCGATTCGATTGGTAACTTCTGAGCCAAATCCATTCAAGTGGGAGTAGAATGCAAACTAGGGGTTGCAGTACCTTTGTGCTAACAGGCTACCCCTGAATGAATCGCAGAGTGAAGCATCATGGACAACTTTGGCAAGAAAGTGCGCGATCGCCGTCTCCAGGAGGGTCTGAGCCAGGAAGAACTTGCCCAAAAAGTTGGGATTTCCCGCAACTATCTCTCCCAGATTGAGCGGGGTCAGTCTACCAATCTTTCCTGGCAAGTGATGGAGCGGTTAACGGCAACCCTGGGATTACAGGGTGAACAGCAGCCGCTCCCCGAATTCGATCCGGCAGAACTACCACCGAGTTTGGCAGCCTTTGCCCAAACCGCCCAACTGCCCCCGGATGATGTGTTGATGCTGGCACGATTAAAATACCGAGGACAGCAACCCACATCGCCAGAGAAATGGGAATTGCTGTATAACGTGATCAAAATGACCGTTAGCAAGTAAATGCAGTATAGGCATCCCGGAGCCGCCTTTCTGTCTCGGTATGGCAGCTTGCAGAGCGAAGCAGATGTATCTCGATACGTCGAGTTTCTGCGGCAGGAATCGGGATTGAGTGATCAACCCCCGATCGATCTCTCTCGCATCTATGACCACTTTGGCATGCCAACCCCCCTGCGGGCACCGTTAGATCAGCAACAGGGCATCCTGGTTGACAGTGCCACGGGGATAATTTTGATTAAGGAAGATGATCCGATCGTGCGCCAGCGCTTCACCGAAGGGCACGAATTGATGGAACTACTGTTTGATGCCCAGGATCAAGCCCGGGTCAGGAGTGTGCTACCCAGGTGGAGCGAACCCCGCAAGGAACAACTGTGCGACCAGGGGGCGGCGGATCTGCTGATGCCAGAGTCGTCCTTTGTCACCTATGTTAACCAGCAGGGTATTTCGTTTGCCACGGGACGCAATCTCGCCCAACTCTATCAAACCTCGTTACTGGCAACCTTAATTCGGATGATTCAACTTGGTTCTGGTAGCTATGCGATCGTGATGTGGCATCGGGCACTGAAGCAGGAGGAAGTTAATCGCGATCGCCCATTACCGAAAAAACTACGAATCTGGTGGCGTACTCGCACGAAAGACTGGCTGGGTGGCTTTATTCCTAAAAATAAATCGATCGGTTCCAAGTCGTTGATCTTCCTGGCGTATAGCACTGGACGATCGCAGACTGGCAGTGAACGGATTGATCTGGGTTGGGGTGCAGTAGATTGTCAGGTTGAGGCAATGGCAATGCAAATCGGGGATAAACCCTGTGTGTTATCGCTGTTGCAGGTGACTCCGTGAGGGGTATTCGCGATCGCGGATGATTACTCGCAGCATAGTTTCTACTACCAAGCGAAAGATTGACTAGACTGGGGTTTCTGGACACCAGTTCAGCAGGTGGGCAATTTGGGTTGGTAGGGTGGTGGGATCAAAGGGTTTGGCGATCGCGCCCTCAATACCCAGCGATCGTAGTTGTTCGGCAGTGAACCAACTGGCTTTATCAGTAATTAACAGAATGGGGATCGATCGGGTCAGGGGATGCTGTTTCAGTTGCTTGACCATAATGTTTTGAATAAATCCCAAGCCATTGAATTTAGGCATCAAGGCATTGAGCAGGATGGCATCTGGTTTCCCAGCCAGTAGTCGTTTGAAATCGCACTGATGGCAGTCCATACAGACAACATTCCAACCCGCCAAGCGCTGCAAACAAATATGCAACACCTCACGGGTAGCTTCATCCTGATCAATCAGTAGGATCAACTTACTAGACATAACTGGAGGCTCTCTACAGTTACAATCTATGGTCACAAAAGCGCATTAAAGACTATGCCTTCAAACGGATATTAATGGTTGAAGACAATTGTAGAGTGTAGCTAGATTTAGAGGGTGTTTGAAAAGTCAAAATCGTTACCTGAACCGCCCCCCTAGCCCCCCTTTCTACGATGCCGTCAGGCTATATTCTGGGAGGAATCGGATTCAAAGTCCCCCAGAATTGGAGGCTTTAGAGGGCAAGTGTAATCACTTTGATACTTTTAAAGCATCCTCTTAGAAGATGTTTTAAAAGTTCTTTTGTAAGTAGCAACAGACACGATCCCCCTAAATCCCCACGCTCCGCGCCGCTAACGCTAGAAAAAAGGGGGACTATGAGACTGATTCCCCCCTTTTTAAGGGGGGCTAGGGGGGATCTCTGAGTGCTTAACATCACAGCTAACACCTTTTCAAACATCCTCTTAGAATTCGAGTTGATTAATCTAGCATTTAATACCTGATGCAGATAAAAGTGAGAGTATGTTCTGGTGGTTTGTCAAATTAAATTTGACGGATAACTGAATACTGAAAAGTTAATTAGGGTTAAATTTCGCAGGTCTGCGACCCGGCAAAATCCTCCTAACAGAATACTAGATTGAAGCTGTCATTAAGATGATTTGTGGCTAATTAGCCGGCGTAACATTTTTTCAGTATCTAGATGATGCTCCAGATCGGTTTTGAGGTTTTCCAGGATTTGGATGGCGACTCCGACCATGACTTGGGCAGCAACCGGATCGTTATCATGTAATTTGTGAACGGCTTGGTTCAGGATACTAACGGTGTGTTGAATAGAGGCAGTTCTAGGCGAATCATCCCACGTCATGGATCAAAGTTTCCTTGCGTTCAAGCAGTATATGAGAGATGTCAACTCTAACGGTAAGGAAGAAATCTAAGAAAAATATAAGAGGGATAGATTCACAGTTATGGCTTTACCAATGCAAAAGTTGAGCAACCTGATTTCCTACACTGATAGGATTAAATGGCTTACTGATTACCCCTGAAACTCGCATCTCAGCAAAACGACGCCGATCGCTGGGTAAGACTTTGGCGGTCAATAATATAACTGGAATGGCTTGAGTCCGTGGGTCAGACTGGAGACATTCAAATACGGAAAAGCCATCCATATCAGGCATGGAAATATCGAGGAGAATTGCATCAAATCCCTGACGTTTGGCATACTCTAGCCCCTCCTGGCCGGAAGCCGCAACGCTCACTTGCCACTGAGTAAATTTTTGCAGGGCGAGTTGAACCACATCCCGGATATCTTGGTCATCGTCAATCAGCAGAATAGATTTAGTCATATAAAAAGTGTTTTTAAGAGCAAAATAAATAATTTTTAGAGAGAAATTAAGTCATTCAATGGTTATCGGTAGGGTGAAATAGAAGATACTACCGACATCCAGGGTACTTTCTGCCCAGATTTTACCGCCATGCTGGTGAATGATGCTGCGACAAATGGCTAAGCCCAATCCAGTGCCACCTTTTTGGCGGGAATCGGAGACATCGACCTGTTGGAAGCGACCAAAGATATTTTCGAGCTTTTCGGCGGGAATGCCGCGTCCTTGATCCTGAATCGAGAACAGTACCCATGTATGCGTCGTTAGCCGATCGCGGCTGGTCGTTGGGGTTGCCTCGTCCTCGATCGCCGTTGCTTTGACCCAAACGGTACTATTGGGAGGCGAAAACTTAATTGCATTGCTCAGTAGGTTGGTTAGGGTCTGCACGATCGCATCGGGGGCTGCCCAAACCTGAGCCGATATAGGAGATAGATGAATCGTAATTTGGGCTTGAGCCGCGATCGTGTGTACCGATTCCACAGCTTGTTCCAGCAATTCGGTGACATTGCAGGCAGACAGGCTCAGTTGCACCGTCCCCGATTCCAACCGTTCTAGATCCAGAATGTCATTCACCAATCGCACCAGCCGATCGCTGTTATTCAGGGCAACTTGCAGCATCCGTTGCGCCGTCTCGGGTTCATCATCTAAAACGCCTGTAGCGAGAATGCCGAGAGAACCGCGAATTGCCGTCAACGGAGTCCGGAGTTCATGGCTGACGATCGAAATAAATTCATCTTTAATCCGATCGAGCCGATGGCGATCGCTGACATCCCGGCAAACGCAGATCAAGATATCATTTTCAGTTAAGGTGAGGGAAAGCCCTTCCGCAAAACTGCTACCATCCTGTCGAAGTGCCGTTACCTCTCCCTGCCAGGAGCGTTGCTGCCGCAAACTTGGGAGAATTTCCTGCTCAAACCGTTGGATCTCCGGGTCGGGATATAAACATCGCCAACTTTTTCCTAACAAATCATTGGGATGGTGATAACCAAACAATTCCAGATGTGCCTGATTCAGGTAACTGTAGGTTCCCTGTTCTAAGATGGCAATGCCCTCGATCGCGGCTTCGATCGCCGTCAGTTGGCGTTTCATAATTTCCTCTGCCCGTTTGCGATCGGTAATGTCGGACACCCGTACCAGATTAATTGTTTGCTCGGCGATTCGCATGGGCTTTGCCGCTAAACTGCCCCAAAATAGATTGCCTTTGTGGGAAACAAATTCTAATTCCAGGCTCCAAAAACCCTTCAGCCGCATTTCTGCCACAATGTCAGCAATCTCCGCTTCCGTAAACGGACGACGTTGCAAAGCCCGCCCTTCAGTACCAATCAAATCCGCTTTACAGTCCACCTCAAACAGAGTCAGCGCCTGACGATTACAATCCGTAATCAGTAACGTTTCGGGATCAACCAGGAAAATTGCATCTGTTGATTCATTAAAAATGGCATCCCGCAATGCCTGCTGGTGGTGTAATTCCAGTTCTGCCTGTTTGCGTTTAGTAATATCCTGCAATACGCCGTACCACACGGTATCGCCATTCTCCCGGCGTTCGGGACGGGACGATAGTTGTACCCACTTCAACTTGCCTGAGGGCGTGATAATTCGCCATGCCTGGGTAAAGGGTTCCAGTGTTTCAGCGCTGCGGGCGGCGGCGGCATACATCAGAGTGCGATCGTCGGGATGCACCTGGGCAAAGGAAAGCTGGGGATTGGCTAAAACCTGTTCGGAGGACAGTTCCTGAATCTCCTGACAACCTCGACTCATGTACTCAAACTCATAGCTACCGTCGAGATGCTGCACCAAAATATAAATTTCACCGGGAGCCGCATCAGCAATCTGATGAAACCGAGCTTCACTCTCTCGTAACGCCTGCTCCGCCTGCTGACGTTCAGTAATATCCGTAGCGACGGTTAAGGCCCGTAGTTGACCATCCAATTCAATCAGTTCGATCGAGAGCAGAGTCGTACCCAACCTGCCAGATTTTGTCCGGTAGGAATATTCAAAACCTTTGACTCTGCCATCAGTCAGCAGTTGGCTTGCCAGGTCTAACTCTTGTTGGGGATCGACACTCAGCCCTAACTCAGCACTGGTACGACCAATCACCTCCTCCTGACTGTATTCACTAAACGCTAAGAAACTATCGTTCACCTCCAGATATTGCCCGCCATCCTCAATACTGGTAATCGCGATCGGGTCAGGACAATTCCGAAATACCTTCGTAAACTTAGATTCGGATTCTTGCAGAGCCAGTTTAATCCGATCGAAGGAGGATTGTAGTTGGGCGGCAGTGTGATTAAACGACTGCGTTAATACGGCAAATTCTTGAATTTGACTGTCTGCGTTTAATGCTTGCCACTTCCCCTCTGCCAGGGATTGGCTGGCACGACTCAATCTCTGGATCGGTTTCGCAATCCAGTAGGCGGTGAGAATTCCGGTCGTTGTCGCACTCAGCAGCGTCAGGATACAGAGAAGAATCGTTCGCTGGACATTGGCATCAATTTCGCCAATAAAGTCAGCTTCGGGAACCACCGTCACAATCAGCCAGTTCAGACCATGCGGCTCCTGGTAGGGAGTCACCAGCATGAAATAGGTCTGTTGGTTCACGATCGCGCTTAACGGTTGAGGCGTTTGCAGGCGATCCAGGTTGCCCAGGTGCTGCTCAATGTGTTGGACTAGCTCATGAGGTTGCCCAGGTTGCCCTGAGAAAGGAGGTGATTGCAAGCTTGATTGAGGAGCCAGGGATGGCTGGAGTGCCTCCTTAGAGGTTGCAACAGCCTGTCCAGAGCGCCGCAGGATCAACGCTTGCCCTGAGGGAGAGAAATTTAATTGGGTTAAAAATGCCCTGATTTGACGGGTGTACACCGGAGCTAATTCCTTAGCCGCAACCACCTGTTGGGGGGTGAGCAAATCCTGATCCAGGCGATCGCTGATCCGTTTAGTCACTTCCTCCAATAAATGATTCGCCAACTGGCAGACAACCTGCTGTCCACTGCGGTAGGACAGATACCCGACCAGACCAACCGCCCCCACAATTTGCACCACAAAGGGCACAACCAGCACCCAATGCAGCGCTACTTTTGGCAGGGAACGGTGGACACGGTAAGAAGACATAGGAATCGCTGATTCAGAGCAACACCCGACTAAACGCAACATCAGTCAGCAGCAAGACCTTGAGACGCGGCATTGATCTAGCCCTCGATCGCCAGTGGTAGTCAAGCAGAAACACGGGAACTACCGGGCGCGAAATGTCGCCAGCGCTCAATCCGGCTAATGACTCGTGTGACTAATTCGGGGCCGACGATCGGCTTGCTGATCAAGTCATCGGCTCCTGCTGCAAATACCTGTTGAATATAGTCCATATTGGTATGAGCCGTCACAATTAGGATCGGTAAATTACCATACTTGGCATCCTGACGCACCACACGACATAATTCAATCCCATTAAACATGGGCATCTCGACATCCAGCAACAGCAGATCGGGATCGGTTTTAATTAATACATTCCAAAATTGTTCTGGTTCAGATAGGCAGGTAATTTGCAATCCCCACGGTTGCAGTAATTTAGTCACGATCGAGTGCATCAGGCGATCGTCATCGACCAGCAAAACTCTGGCTTGTAATGTAGCGGGTTGCGGCAGTAGTTGGACAACTTGCTTAAATATTTGGTCAGGCGACGTAGATTTCGTCAGATAACGGGCGCTTCCTAACCGGGATGCCGCAACCCGATTGACTAAATTATCCTGTTCTGCCAACACCATGACCGGCACCGCAGGAAACTGTTGCTTTAAGTTACGCAACACATCTAGACCCGCTTCATCGGGAGCCACTGCCTTAAATTCCAACAGGATGACAGTCGGCGTTTCCGGCATCAACTGCTGTTGCGATTCCGTCCAATCGGGCACTGTTTCTACCTGTAACGCCCACTTGGTTGCCTCCTGATGCAATGCCTCCGCTAGCGCATCATCTTCACTAATCACCAACACTAAGGCCGGCGGAGTCGATGAAGCGGCAGGTGGCGGATCGTCACCCGGACGACAGGGCAAAACGGGCGTAACGATCGCCTGTTTCAGATTGGCTAACAATTGGGTTAAATGGGTGCTTTGGCATTCCTCCAGCGCCGATTCCCTTACCAACTCATGTTCGATCGCCCGAGCAAATTCCGAGGCTTGGGTATACCCATACATGCCCAAACTTCCTGCTAAGCGATGGGCTTCCTCTCTAGCCTGCTGGCGCTGCAATTGACTCAGGGTACCTAATTGCAGCCCGTTAATCGCCAATTCCAGCCCCACCAATCGCTGATCTAACGAAGCCCGAAACCGCTCCGCCAATTGCTCAAATAAACCATTCTCCGCCTCAACATTGCCCTGATCCAGTTGTCCATCCCGAACATCCCTGACCGCCTCATCTGTCCTACCGTTCTGCTCCTGCCCCCGATCGTCGGCAAATTGCCCACTGGGAGGCACCCTTAACCGATAGCCCAAGCCGTACAGAGTTTCGATCAGATTTTCAGACATCCCTGCCTTGGCTAAGCGTTGCCGCAAATCCTTAATCAAATTCGTGACAGCATTTTCAGTCGGGAAATCATCGGCTGACCACAGGTGATCCAGAATCGCACTACGGCTAAACACCCGTTGAGGATGCCGTAGAAATAGCTCTAACAGGTTGTATTCTTTAGAACGCAGTGCCACGGTCTGATCCTGATAGGTGACTTTAGCCGCGACTGGATCTAGCCGTAGTCCTCCCCAGGTTAGAGTAGTAGCTGGGGTATCCCCTCCGCGTCGCAGTAAGGCACGAATCCGGGCCAGGAGTTGGGATGGCTCACAGGGTTTAGCCACGTAATCATCAGCTCCAGCATCCAGTCCTGCCACCATATCGGTATTAGAGCCTTTAGCCGTCAGAATTAAAATCGGGGTGTTATTCCCCTGCGATCGCAATTTATGGCAAAGCGTTACGCCATCCAGCTTCGGCAGTTCTACATCTAATAGGATCAGGTCATAGCTCCAGAGGATAGCCAGTTCTAGCCCGGTCTGCCCATCGGTTGCCACGTCCACAGTGTAGCGATGCGCCATCAGAATCGCTGAGAGAAACTCAACAGTAGATGGATCATCTTCGACCAGCAGAATCTTCATGAAGGGGGCATCCTTCGCTCAACGCTTATCCCTTTAGCGTAGCGGAAATCCTCTGAAGGGTTGTGAACGAAATCACGCTAGAGTTTCAGCCCTTCCAGTAAACCATCCGGGGCAATGGGACTAATCATTTGACCATTCTTCCGATGGCACTAAATCGCCAATGCGATCGCGCAGCAAGAATTCATGCTCGGCTAGGGCGTGTTCCATCGTGCTCCATTCTCTGGCAGGGATGTATTTGCCCAGCGTATAAATGGGCTGTCGCCGACTGACAATTCCCTGTTGCAATAGGTAGCGAGCTTCATCTTGGATGATAGAGAGGGAATATCGAAGAGGCATAAAAGCTTACCTCCAACCTGGCTCCGGAATGATGGGGAGCATTTTATTTTATATAGTTTAAAACTGTGGGTTAGAGCAGAATGCGGTTTCTTTTAAGGGGAGGTGGGCGATCAATAAGCGTCCTCCTCGATCGCCCTACCCGACAGCAAAGCCTTGCCCCACGGAGTTTGACAGCTAGTTTCCCCCAGTCTTAGGGAGTTAAGGGGGCAGACTAGCCGGAGATGCAAGCACGAGTCTCCAGATCAAAGCGATAGCCGTGGGGCAAGATATGGAGCTTTACTCCACACAAGGCTAAGGGTTCATCTTTCAGGAGTTCCTCGACATTGTTGTGAGTTAAATTAGCAACATCGACGATCGTGACAGAACTTTCGCCAATAATTTCGACTTCCGAACCGTTCACCACGATCGCTGTATTCTCATCAATGCCAAACCCCAGCACGACTGGTTGCTGTGCCACCGCCGACAGCAACCGACCTAAGCGACCCCGTTGGGCAAAATGTTGGTCAATCACCACACCGGGCAAAAATCCCATCCCTTGATCCATCTTCACCGTTTCCGGTCGGGGATTGGTTTCAGATTCCCCTTCCACAATCATCATATCGGGCATCATTGCCGCTCCAGCACTGGTTCCTGCAATCACCACACCAGAGGCAAACCGCTGATGCAGAGCCGCATCCAATTTTGTATCTTTTAATAACTCAGTAATGCGAGCCTGGTTGCCACCCGTAAAGAAAATTCCCGTGGCTTGAGCAATGATCTCTAAAGCCCTCGGGGCATCGGCATCTTCCCGGCGATCGGTATCTACCACCTGCACACTCTCCACACCGAGCCGTTCAAATACATTGATATACTGTGCCCCGACTTCCCCCGGTAGTCCAGTTGCTACCGTCATCACGGCAATTCGCGCTTGTAATCCTCCAGCCCGCCGCACAAACTCCCGCAGAATGCGACATTCCCCTTCCTTATCCTCTGCTCCACCAATAATAATCAGTTGTCCGTGGGTTTCCGGCAATGCCACACTAGGGATTTCTTCCGAGTCTACTGCCTCTGCTTGATTCGCTACCATATTGGTTCTCAGCCTGATTGTTTCAAACTCATTTCCTCCATGATTCATTGAGCGAGTAGCACTTGATAACATCCAGTTGGTAGATTTTGATACAGTTTTTTCTATGCCCTGCGGTAATAACAACCTGTACGGGCAAGTTTTGCTCTCGATCGGGCGTGATCGGCTCAGTCCGTCCGAGCCAACAGTTCAGGAATCGTAGCCAATTCTTTCAGATAAACTCGGCTAAACGGTTCATGTTCGCCTAATTCGTACTGTTCGATTAAGCCCTGCCGTTGAATGGTAATACTGTTGGCTTGCCGGGTAACGATCGTTGAATGATCAAATACATCCCGCGCTAATGTTAACTCTACATCCGTAGGACGATCTAAAACGACTAAATCACTACCGTAGTAGAACATGCCATCTTGAGCCAGGATCGACTCTGGATACTCAGTAATCAGTAAATCTAGCTTCGGATTGCGGAGTAGATTTTGAACATTCAGATTGTAATCAGCATTCCGGTTTTTCCGCGATCGGTTAATTAAAACCGCATCCTGACACACGGCTCCGATCGTCCAGGTGGGATGTTGCAACAGAATATGATCAATCAGTTCTTGGAGTTGTTCAACGGAAACGTGATTAAAGCTAATTATTGGAATTCGGGCATCTCGTTCCGCGTCAAAGAATGTCTTCAGGATCTCTGCCGGAACATCCACACTTTCCCCAATCGCGGGCTTCAGATGCATATAAATCCCCGGTGCGGCATTGATCTCAATAATACTGAAACCACCTTCCCGCCAGGATTGCGATAGATCACGGGCAATCACATCAATTCCCAGACAAACCAACCGAAAATGCTGGGCAACATCCTGCGCCAGAATAATATTATCGGGATGAATTGTTCGAGTGGCATCAATACTTAGCCCCCCCGAAGACAGATTCGCTACCTTCCGCAAGTACACTGTGCGATCGCGTTCTAGCACACTATCCAACGATAATCCTTGCTCCTCCAAATACCGCTCCATCGCCTCATCACATTTAATTTTGCCGAGCGGCGAGGTGGGGGTATCACTACGATCGGGACGGCGATTTTCTTGAGCAATCAATTCTTGAATTGTGGAGTCGCCATCTCCTACCACCGAAGCCGGACGGCGCTCCGTGGCTGCCACAAACCGACCATTGACACATAACAGGCGAAAATCTTTGCCAGCAATACTCTGTTCCACAATAATTCGCTGGGATTGCTCGGGAGGAATAGATTGCACCGCCCGATCGAAGGCTAACTCCAATTCATCCGCATCCTGCACCGCCGCCGTCACCCCATTGCCTTTGTGACCCGAAACCGGCTTGACTGCTACTGGATAGCCCAGGCGATCGGCGGCATTTAACGCCTCTTTTAAGGTATACACCACTTTTCCTTGGGGAGATGGAAAGCCCAGGGAATCCAAAAATTGCTTACAATCATCCTTCCGGGTTGTAAAGTCAGAATCAAGATGGCTATCCGTGTCAAAGGTCGTCGCAAATCCCCGCACCTGTTTTTTGCCATAGCCATACTGCATTAAGCCTTCGTCCCACAGGTAAAACACCGGAATGGCTTGCTGCACAGCAGTTTTTAACAGGGCATAGACGGTCGGACCGCCATACACCGAATCCCGAAACAATCCCTGTAAAACTTCGATCTGATCTTCAATCCAGAATTTACGATTTTGAGTGATGGCTTCAAACCAATCCCAAACCGCGTAGACGATCGCTCGACTGGTGCGCGGATGGAGCGATTGCACCGCAATTCTCATTACCTGCTGATGCGGCATCACCTGACAATGTTGGAAGTGCAGATTCATCTCTAACTTGCTCACTTCCAACACTGTGCGAGCGAATAAATCGGCATGAGATTCATAGTGATCATGGCTTAAGTGGGGATAGCGATCGCCAATCACCGCTACATAATCGGCAATGTCCAGGGGAGGATTATTGCCAGTGAGAGCTAAGTCAAACACGATCGCGGCACTGTGCAGATAGGGGTTCGGACCGCTATAACACCGAAAGTTAAACAGATCAAAGGCATCTGTTTTTTTTGCGTTGACTGGCGTTGTCTGAAGGCGACTATCCAAAACCATGATGCAGCACCACTTTTTACGTCAAGATCAATAACCGTTTAATCCCAATTTTGACCTTAGTATTCTGGATGTTTAGTACGCCTCTATCTCAGGGTATTGTTCAGTCAGTTCCGCTCTAAAGTTAGTGAGAGTTTTCTGACTTTGGCTATAGAACTTACGAGAGGTGAGTTTTATAACTGATTTTGTTAAAAATGAAACAAAATAAATCCAATTTATCCATCGATCGCATGGAATCCATCTCTTATGAACCAACAACATCCAGAACTCAGGGACGAAGTCCATAAAATCGCTGAGGATGCTTATCAGCGTCATTTAATTTCTGGCTACGGGGATAGCGAATATGCCGATCAATATCAAATTGTTTGGCA
This sequence comes from Pantanalinema rosaneae CENA516, assembly GCF_050753385.1. Classification (NCBI taxonomy): domain Bacteria; kingdom Bacillati; phylum Cyanobacteriota; class Cyanophyceae; order Leptolyngbyales; family Leptolyngbyaceae; genus Pantanalinema; species Pantanalinema rosaneae. Next base: position 137,479 of record NZ_JBLZFZ010000011.1, on the reverse strand, counting down.
GGGTAAACCCAGACACTTATCCTTAACGGCGGCACGATCGTTACTCAATGCGTTGTTGCAAGAACAGTAATGAATAGGTGCTTGAGGACTACGGGTTTATTGACCAATGTATGGAGTCCGGTAGACCGATGTTTGCCATACCATAGGTGCTAATGCCTGTCATTAGATCGTGATCTGTTCAGCTTCAGGCACAACCGCATCATTCACCTCGGGATCAATTACACATTCTAGTGGGGGATCAGGTTCACTCACATCCAACGGATTCACGAAGAATGAGCCGGTTTGGGGGGGAAGCGTGGGGTCAAGGAGCAATACAACGATCGTTTTAACCATCCCCGCCAGTGGAATCGCCAGAATGACTCCCAATAGACCCGCAACTTTGCCCCCCAGCAATAGAGCCGCCAAAACCGTAGCTGGACTTAACCCGGTTAAATTTCCCAAAATTCGCGGAGCAAGGAGATTATCTTTTACCTGCTGAAGGGCGATCGCGATGCCAACTACCTCTACGGCTAACCACCAGTTAATAAACGCCACCACAATTCCTACAGTGGCAATCCCTAATGTAGCGCCAATGAAGGGGATAACTTCCATGATCCCAATGAAAATGGCGAATACCAGAAAGAACGGTACATGTAACCAGAAGAAGGCGAGGGATAGAGTCACCGCCATAAACAATCCTAGCAGCAATTGCCCCGAGAAAAATCGTTGCAAATTGCGGCGGAAGGAATCAGTTAAAAAGTCGCGAATCGGCGGTGAGAAAAAGCTAGTAACACCATTCCACAGCCGCTCACCATCCAGCAGCATATAAAAGGAAATCACCAAAATCAAAATTAAATCTAATACCCAATTAAATGTTCCGAGTAGCAGCCCAACACCACCTTTGGCGATCGTTTCAGCCCGTTGTTGTAATTGAGCCAGAATTTGCTCTTGTAACAATGGAATGGCAAACCGGATTTGGTGGGTCTGACTCCATTGTTGGAATGCCACCAATTGCTGTTGTCCAGATGCTAACAAATCTGGCAGGTTCGTAATCAGTTGTTGTGCCTGACTAATCACCGGGGGCGCGATCGTGACTCCCAACAATCCCACAGCCATTCCAGCCAACAGATAGACCAGACCGGCAGCAACCCCACGGGGCAGGAGCGGTTGCAACTTGGCAACTGGATAATTCAGGACAAAGGCAATTAATCCCGCCGTGACTAAAATACTGATCAGTTCACTGAAATAGCTGAGCGCATTTAAACTCATCCAGCCGGTGATCAGAATCAGTGCCCACGTAATTAAGCCTTGTTGGAGGGGAGTAAACAAACGATCCATGACGCTCCTAACCTTGACAGCCTGACTAAATCTTATCGCCAGAGCCTATTTCTAGGTTAGCAATCTGCTGGTCTCTTTGTGGTCAGGTAAAAGAGCTACGATGAAATAGATCTGGAATCAGTCTATTCAGATTCCCTATGATCGAAACAACTCATCCTGCCTGACTCTGCCATGATTCCAACCATTTTGGTGCTATTAGTCATAGGACTGATCATTGGCGGAATTTTTCTCCTACCGATCGCCAAGCAATTGCGGCGCGATCGCTGGAAGCAACGACCATTCCCACCGTCCTGGACAGCTATTCTGCAACAGCATTTACCGTTTTACGATCGATTGACTCCTAACGAACAGAGGCGGCTCCAGGGACATATTCAAATTTTTCTGGCAGAGAAACAGTTTATTGGTTGTCAGGGGTTGCAGATTACCGAGGAGATCAGGTTAATTATTGCTGGGGTTGCCTGTTTGCTATTACTGAATGAGCAAGGTGATTATTTTCCCCGATTGCGATCGATTTTGGTTTATCCCGATGCTTATCTAGCCAATCAAGTTAATATTACGGATCACTATATTGTGGAAGAACAGCAGGTGGCTCGGTTAGGAGAATCCTGGTCAAGGGATCTACTTATCCTATCCTGGCGACAGGTTCAACAGGATATAGCCAACTGGCAACAGGGACAGAATGTTATCCTGCATGAGTTTGCTCACCAACTCGACCAGGCAGATGGCAATGCCGACGGCGTACCCACCTTATCTGACCGCGTAGATTATCAGCAGTGGGCAAGCATTATGACCTCTGAGTATCAACGACTTTGCCAGGAGGTCAAGCGAGGTTTGAGGACGGTCATCGATCGCTATGGTACGACAAACCCGGCTGAGTTCTTTGCAGTAGTAACAGAAACTTTCTTTTGTCAGCCTCGGCTTCTACAGCGCCAGCATCCACAGCTCTATCAACTATTCCAACGCTATTACCAACTAAGTCCAGAACAATGGTGGTGATCATTAATCACTAAGAGAACAATCCTTGACTAATTGCGATCGGGACAAACACTACTAAGCCAAAGTACATCAGCAACGCCATTCCCTGAGCTACACAGCACACCGCATAACTAAATAGTTGCACCGCAGAAGGAGAATCCGTTAGTTCCTGACTAATTACCTGGGATTGCTCCTCAATGTTGGGGCGGTTTAGTTGAACGCTATAGCTCATCAGTGACAACTCAATAACATCATGCTAGAAGCATAGTGAATGGTAATGAAAAAATAAAGATTTCTGCCATTGAGGTTTGCAATGCAGACAATAAAAAAATATTATGAACTTGACTAATTGGCACGTTCAGCCAGTTCTAACCAACGCTCAGTCGCTGTATCGATCGTCTGACTCAACTCTGCTAAGCGTTCCGTTAGTTGTTGCAGTTGGGCAAAATCGCTCGGTGGGTTGGTGTAAAGTAACTGTTCTAGTTCTTGTTTCTCTGCTTCTAGCTGCGGAATTTCCACCTCTAACGTTTCGTATTCTCGTTTTTCTTTGAACGATAGCTTGCGAGATTTAGCCGATTGATCTGGGGTGGATGGAGTTTCTGGGGATGGCTTCTCCCTAGACTGAGCTTGAGGCTTATTAATTGACTCTGACTTGGCTTCCGCTTCTTCCTCCGCTTTTTTATAGTCTAAATACACCGAATAATTACCAGGATATTGGCGCAATTCCCCACCGGATTCAAAGGCAAAAATCATATCTACTGTGCGATCGAGGAAATAGCGATCGTGGGATACCACAATCACACAGCCATTAAAATCTTCCAGATATTCTTCTAAAACTGCTAGAGTCTGCACGTCTAAATCATTGGTTGGTTCATCTAGAATCAACACATTCGGGGCACTCATGAGTACCTTTAGGAGAAATAAGCGACGCTTTTCGCCACCCGACAGCATGTGAATCGGGGCATATTGTTGGTTCGGGGGAAACAAAAAGCGCTCCAACATCTGCGAAGCCGTAATCACGCTACCATCTGATGTTTTAACTAATTCAGCAATATTTTTGAGATAATCAATCACGCGCTGATTTTCATTGAGATTGACATCCTCAGAGTGCTGATCAAAATAGCCAATCTGAATGGTTGAACCAAGCTCGATCTCGCCGGAATCCGGTTCTACCCGCCCAGTAATCATATCCATTAAGGTCGATTTACCCGCGCCATTACTCCCAATAATACCGATTCGATCTTCGGGATTAAAGTTATAGGTAAAGTCCTTGATCAACACTCGATCGTCGAAGGCTTTACTCAGATTGGTGATCTCAATCACTTTCTTACCAATCCGCCGCCCGACGGTAGAAATATCGACCTTACCTTGAGTCTGCTTAAACTCTTTGGCTTGCATATCTCGAATCCGATCGATACGAGCTTTTTGCTTCGTACTCCGGGCTTTCGGCCCCCGCTTCAACCATTCCAATTCTCGCCGCAGGACTCCGGCATGTTTGCGCTGGCTACTGGCGGCTGACTCTTCCTCTGCCGCTTTTTTCTCCAGGTAATACGCATAGTTGCCAGAATAGGCATATAGATCTGCCCGATCGATCTCTAGAATCCGATTGGTGACGCGATCGAGAAAGTAGCGATCGTGGGTAATTAATAACAACGCTCCCCGGAAGCGATTTAAGTAACTCTGTAACCACTCTACGGATAAGGCATCAAGATGGTTCGTCGGTTCATCCATCAGTAACACATCCGGATCGGATAACAGCGCCGTGGCGATCGCAATCCGTTTGCGATATCCCCCAGATAAGCCCCCAATGCGGGCATGAAAATCCTGAATGCCTAACTTACTCAAAATCACTTTGGCGTTGGTTTCCAGATCCCAGGCCCCCGCCGTATCAATCCGTTGGGCAACGCTCGACAACTTTGCCATTAACATCTCGGTATCGCTGGCATGATGCGCCAATTGATCCGAGAGTTCTTCATATTCCCGAATCAATGCCATTTGGTCGCCACTATCAGCAAACACTTGTTCCAGAACCGTCCGGTTTTCGTCTAAATCCGGCTGTTGGGGCAAGTAAATAATTTTGCTACCGGAGTTGACCCAGAGTTCGCCACTGTCGATCGATTCCAGTCCAGCAATCATTTTCAGCAAGGTGGATTTACCAGACCCGTTAGTGCCGATCAGTCCCACCTTGTCACCTTCATCCAGGCTAAAGCTGGCATCCCGCAGAATTTCCTTGATGCCAAAGTCTTTTTTTACCGATCGCAGCGTGAAAATAGTCATTCGTTCCTGGAGTTCACCAAGTATCTAGTCTAACGCTGCAAGTGAAGGAAATTTAGCTTGACTCAGTGCGATCGCTACATTTTTTATTTACAAAATCTCCTTTCCTGCGAAAGACTTCATACCTTAGTAGTAGCAACTACCTTCAAAGTGGGAGATTTAGATCGTCTTTAGCTCTTATCTTCTGTGCTTAGAAGGTGGGGGCTTTTTGCTGTTTAAACTCCTAGTTGCCAGAGATTGATCAGTAATTCATAGTTATTTATAAAGGAAAAAATTATCAGGGATTTTTTTGTTCTAATCACGCATAACCCTTACGTTTCAATGACTGTAGGTGTAAAAACTTATTCTATAATCAAGTGTTTATTGCTCTAAATTTTCCTTAGACAACAGGAAGCCTATCACTAACATTTTATCGATAATTACACTTTTTGCATGGTAATGTACAGTTGAATACAGGCTGATTTAATGCAACTCTCTTTCTCCAGTCAGTCAGGCGTTGCCCTCAAAACCCGATAAAGTAATCAGCTAATTGGCACATCATTTGTGGAGCGCTAAACAGTTCAATTTGCTGCCACAGCGAGATTAACGCTGGTCTTATTAAGTAACTTAAATCACAATTTACTCCGCAATTGAACTTGTTGATTGCCTCCATTCCCTATCCCTAGAGCAAACTCAATCTTGATTTATTCTCTAGAGATAGTGCAGTTCCAAGCATGATTCGGATTCGCTCACGAGTAAGGTAAGCAACCGATATGGCAACTAAATTTCCAAAATTTAGCCAAGCCCTAGCTCAAGATCCAACTACCCGTCGGATCTGGTATGGGTTGGCTACTGCCCATGACTTTGAAAGTCATGATGGTATGACAGAAGAAAATCTCTATCAGAAGATTTTCGCCTCTCATTTTGGGCATTTGGCGATTATTTTCTTGTGGACTTCTGGACTCCTATTTCACGTTGCTTGGCAAGGCAATTTTGAACTCTGGAGAACCGATCCACTCAATGTTCATCCCATCGCCCATGCCATTTTTGATCCCCAGTTTGGTCAACCCGCGATCGATGCTTTCACCCAGGGTGGAGCCGCGTATCCGGTGAATGTTGCCTATTCCGGGGTGTACTACTGGTGGTACACGATCGGGATGCGAACCAATGGCGACCTGTATCAAGGCTCCATTTTCCTTCTGATTTTGTCCGCCGTGTTTCTGTTCGCAGGCTGGTTACACTTGCAACCCAAATTCCGTCCGAGTCTGTCCTGGTTCAAGAATGCCGAATCGCGCTTGAATCATCACCTGGCAGGCTTATTCGGCGTTAGCGCCCTGGCATGGACAGGTCATTTGGTGCATGTCGCCATTCCAGAGTCCCGGGGTCAGCATGTGGGTTGGAATAACTTTCTGTCGGTGATGCCCCACCCGGCAGGGTTAGCGCCATTCTTCACAGGCAGATGGGGCGTTTACGCCCAAAATCCCGATACGGCACAGCATGTATTTGGCACAGCCAATGGATCGGGGAGCGCCATTCTCACCTTCTTAGGCGGATTCCATCCGGATACTGGCTCCCTCTGGTTGACCGACATGGCACATCACCACCTGGCGATCGCGGTGTTGTTCATTGTGGCGGGGCACATGTACCGCACTAACTTCGGGATTGGTCACAGCATCAAAGAAATGCTGGACAGCAAAGCCGGTCTTCTGTCTCCCCGCAGTGAAGGTCAGTTTAATCTGCCCCACCATGGGTTGTATGAAACCTATAACAACTCCCTACACTTCCAGTTAGGGATTCACCTGGCCGCTCTGGGGACTGTTACGTCCCTGGTGGCGCAACACATGTACTCCATGCCCCCCTATGCTTTCATGGCAAGGGATTACACGACGCAAGCCGCCCTGTATACCCACCATCAGTACATTGCGGGTTTCCTGTTGGTAGGAGCATTTGCCCACGGGGCGATCTTCTGGATTCGGGATTACGACCCGGATCAAAATCGGGGCAATGTGCTAGACCGGGTGCTTAACCACAAGGAAGCGATCATCTCTCACCTGAGTTGGGTGTCGCTATTTTTGGGATTCCATACCCTCGGTTTGTACGTTCACAATGATGTTGTAGTTGCTTTTGGTACTCCCGAGAAGCAAATTCTGATTGAACCTGTATTTGCCCAATTCATTCAGTCGTCTCACGGGAAATTGCTATATGGCATGAATACGCTGTTATCGAACCCCGATAGTTTAGCCACTACTGCATGGCCAAACTACGGCAATGTCTGGCTACCAGGCTGGATGGAGGCAATCAATAACGGCACCAATTCGTTATTCTTAACGATCGGTCCGGGTGATTTCCTCGTTCACCACGCGATCGCGTTAGGACTGCACACCACGACCTTAATTTGTGTCAAAGGTGCGTTGGATGCTCGGGGATCGAAGCTGATGCCGGATAAGAAAGACTTTGGGTTCACCTTCCCCTGCGATGGCCCCGGTCGCGGTGGTACTTGCCAAACCTCTGCCTGGGAGCAGTCATTCTTCCTGGCAGTCTTCTGGATGCTGAATACCTTAGGGTGGGTGACATTCTACTTCCACTGGAAACACCTCGGCATCTGGGCAGGTAATGTAGCGCAATTTAACGAAAGCTCCACCTATCTGATGGGTTGGCTACGAGATTACCTTTGGCTCTACTCGGGGCCGCTCATTAACGGCTATAACCCCTATGGCACAAGTAATCTATCTGTTTGGGCGTGGATGTTCCTATTCGGGCACTTGGTCTGGGCAACCGGATTCATGTTCCTGATTAGCTGGCGTGGTTACTGGCAGGAGTTAATCGAAACTCTCGTCTGGGCACATGAACGGACTCCTCTAGCGAATCTAGTGCGCTGGAAGGATAAGCCAACGGCACTGTCGATCGTACAGGGTTGGTTAACGGGACTAGTTCACTTCACGGTGGGTTATATCCTCACCTATGCCGCCTTCTTGATTGCCGCAACCGCCGCTAAATTTCCTTAGCCGATTAGAGGATGTTTTAAAGTATCAAAGTGATTGCACCACTTGCCCCCTTTTCTGATATGCCCGTAGGGCTTTAAGCCCCCAATTTTGGGGGACTTTGAATCCAGTTCCCCCCAGAATTGGGGGGCTAGGGGGGCAGTTCAAGTAACCATTTTGACTTTTCAAACATCCTCTTAAGGTGAATTGATTCAACAGACGATCGGTAATAGGTCAATAAAAATAACCTCACGCCGATCGTCTTTTGTTTGGGTCACTATTTGAATTCAAAACTCTCTTAAAACTTTAGCGATGCGAGATCAGCAGGAGAATACATTGACTCGATCAATTAATCTTTATACCCTGGGACTCCAAATTATTTTCATCCTATTGGGCATTAGCCTTTTGTTTATTGCGGCTATCTACTATGGGGTAATTCATCCCTAGCGATCGGGGATGATTTCATTACAGCCAGGAGTTACAAACTTATCTGTCTCAGCAGGGGTTAAGAAACTGCCTGTTTAGCCTAATTCGTTAAAGAGTGAGTTAAGTGTTGGCTAAATTTTGCATTTTTTCAGAGAGAAACAGCAATGAGTTGGATATTTTCGATATTGGCGTGGGGGCTAACAGCGTTTTGCGGGATTACACTATGGAGATTGTTCTATAGAGGAGTGACAACAGTCAAACGACTGCATCAAATTCCCTGTGCAAATTGTCAATATTTCACAGAAAATTATGTGCTGAAATGTACAGTACACCCTCATAGAGCCTTAACTGAGTCAGCCGTAGATTGTCAGGATTATGCGAAACTCAGAGGATATTGATGGTTGCTGCAAGTTTAGCTAAGTAGTATTAAACACGATCGTCAACAAGCTTGACTCTACTAGGCTTCATCCTAGAACCCTACCCTGAGTTAGACGTTAAATCACTGAATTAATCACTAGCATACGGATGGCATAACTGAGTAGTGACAGTGAATTTTAAGCGGCTATTCTCTGTCACAACGATAGGAGAAGTGAGCAAGTTTAGTAATTCTCGATCGCACCAGGGCATTAGTCTATTTTTTGGGAGAGTCACTCATGGTTCAGAAAGCCAAGAACCAACCTCATTATTTGCAGCGCTATTTGTCGCTTGCACCTGTACTCGCAATTTTAGCCGTTTCGATCGCGTTTTCGACCTGGGCTGTATTTAACTACAACTTCCCAGATTTACTATTCCACCCGATGCCATAGAAATTTCAAATCGGGTTGTACCCAAAATTAAACGTTAGTCGTGAAAGTGAATAGACGGAGGATCTTCATGAAAAATTTGATTGCTCAAGCATTCGATCGCGTTAGTGCTTTTCTCAATAGCGTCCAAGTCAAGCAGTTGTTTGCCGCCGTTTTAGTCGGTGCATTACTCCTTACCACTAACATTGGGCCTGAGCGAGATAATCCCGCGTTAGGTGCCAAAGTGCGGGAACGAGTACACCAAACCGATACTGCTAACCGCCCCAAAACAACGGGTGAATGGAATGACGAAGTATATGGTGATAAGCCGTTGAGCGAACGGGTCAACAATACCGTCAGAGATTCCGCCGAAGCATTTAAGCAATTTGGTTCTGGCTACGTTGAGGGCGCGAAGGAAACTGGTCGTCAGATTCAAGAGGGTGCAGCCCGGATTGGTGAAGAACTAACTAACTAACTAAGAGAATTCGACACCAGGCAGCAGGTTAAATTAGCCTTAGCAACACTGATTCACGAGATCATTAATTAAATCAATTCTCGCAGTGGATTAACTCGTTAGATCTGCATTGAACTGACTCAGTGCAGATTTTTTTCACGTTCTGCTGATTAGCCGTCTATTGGCAAGTTCATATCTAGCCGTAATCGGCTGAATTATCAAACAAAACTCTAGCAGCGCTTTTGCTGTTACATTGTTGCTTTTACCTAACCACTAATCGCGATCGTCCGAGGTTTTGATAGAAAAAAACCCCTCTTGATGAGGGGTGGGAACTGAAGAGTTTCCTGCTGTATCCAACCGAAAACCATTCAAGGGATAGGACTTCTCATAGGACTTCTCATATCGCTTGAATCTATTGTGCGCTGTAATGGCAGAGCTTAAATCTAGTAGGAGACTGAGAGAATGATGAACAATTAGTGTTGTAGATCGTACATGGTCGCTAGTAATGAAGCGGAAATTCACCCAGTTTAGTTGGTTTTCCGGGATATTCGGAGATCCTTCCTCCTGCTTGAGAGCGGGGTGTTTAGGAGAATCCATCGCTTGTACCAGGCAATCGCTTCAAACATCTCCTTACCGCACGAGGGCTACTGAAACCCTGGATAGAGTACAACAGCAATCACGATCGCTAGGATAGGTAAGCATATAAACTGTTAAAGCGCTGTAGGCAATGCATTCATTCTGTTTTCCTATTTCCTAGATAAAGCGATCAATTAGTGATTATAGTTTGGAACCAATCTGCTTGCATTTATGGCATTTAGAAGTTTCATCAAACCTGAGTATTCAGGAAATTACTGTCAAATAGCGGTTGAACCGTCTTTCAGTCGAAAAGGGAGTTCAGAGTTGCCTAGTTCTAATCATACGCTCCTCGATTCTAGCCTTCTGAAATTTGTCGTCATTGAGAAAAACCTCAATGTCACTGTTTCAGGAATTTCGGGATTATTAATTGCATTTCTAATCATCAGTCTGTGGGCAATTAGCCTGTTCTATCTGTTAACCAGTAACATCACTGAGTTACCGATTTGGACAATCCCTTTCCTGATTGGTTGGCAGGGGTTCCTGTTCACAGGGCTGTTTATTACAGCTCATGATGCGATGCATGGCTCAGTCTTGCCCCGTCACCCCCGCATTAACCACTTAGTTGGTAGCATGACAGCCTTTGCTTATGCTCTGTTCTCTTACAAAGATCTGCTACAAAAACATTGGTTACATCACCGCCATCCTGCCAGTCAGCTTGATCCAGACTTTCATGATGGTAACCACCCTCATCCGATCGCCTGGTATTTCCACTTCATGAAGGGTTACTGGAATTGGCGGCAATGGGTTGGTTTTACAGTGCTTTATCCATTAGTGAAGTTAGCATTTCACACATCCGATTTCAACTTAATATTGTTTTGGATTCTGCCATTAGTATTAAGTTCCATCCAATTGTTTTACTTTGGCACGTTTTTGACTCATCGTGAGCCAGAAACTGGATATACTAATCCGCATCATGCCAGAACCAATTCATTACCCCTGGTATGGTCGTTTATTACGTGCTACCACTTTGGCTACCATGAAGAACATCATGAGTATCCTTATGTACCCTGGTGGAAATTGCCCACAATTTATCAATCTCGATTCACCTCATAATTCACGACTAAAGCTAACATGACGCATTTTGGGATTATCTGTCCGCCTTACCCTGGTCATCTGCATCCCCAAGCGGCTCTAGGGCGAGAGTTACAATCACGCGGTCATCGTGTCACCGTTCTACAAATCTCTGACCTGGAGTTAAAGGTGCGGGCAGAAGGCTTGGAGTTTTGGGCGATCGGAGAGTCTCTTTATCAGCCAGGTACCCTTGCCACCACCTTTCAACAATTGGCTCAACTGAGTGAAATTGCCGCCCTTCAGTATTCAGTCGAGTTTTGTCGGCAAATTGCTGAAATTATTTGCCAGGATGCTCCCCAAGCGATCGCCGCAGCTGGGATTGAAGCACTGATTGTCGATCAGTTAGAACCTGTAGGAGAAACGATCGCCGAATCCTTGCATCTCCCGTTTGTTTGCGTCAGTTGCGGTCAGGCAATTCACCGTCGCGCTGATATCCCCCCCTTTTTTACCCCCTGGCTCTATCGCAATACCTGGTGGGCAAAATTGTGTAATCAAGTGGCTTACACCATTCTTGATCAGAGTTGCCAACCAATTTTGCAAGTGATTAATCAATATCGCCGCCAATGGCATTTACCTCCCTATCGCCATATTTATGCCTCAAATACGCGATTAGCTCACATCAGCCAACAGCCTGCCGCCTTTGAGTTTCCCTGCCCTGACCTGCCTCCCCATTTGCATTATGTGGGACCCTTACGGAATCGATCGCTTCAGACTGTACCGTTTCCGTTTGAGCGCTTAACCGGACAACCGCTAATCTATGCCTCATTAGGCAGTGTACAGAATACGAAACAGGATGTGTTTGGTTGTATCGCGGCAGCCTGCGAGGATTTGGATGTGCAACTGGTGATTACCCATGGGGGGGGTATGAGTCCCGATGCGGTGCAAGCCCTTCCAGGTCAGCCATTAGTGGTGGAATATGCGCCGCAACAAGAGGTGATTGCTAAAGCGAGTCTAACGATTACCCACGGTGGCATGAATACAGTGATGGACTCGTTAAGTTATGGAGTGCCATTAGTTGCCATTCCCATTACCTTCGAGCAACCCGGCAATAGTGCCCGAATTCGCCAGACTGGTACTGGAGAAGTCATTCCAGTTTCCAAGTTACGGGTCGCTAAGCTACGATCGCAAATTCAACGGGTACTCACGGAACCGTCCTACACCCAGAACGCGCAAAGAATGCAACAGGCGATCGCGGAAGCGGGAGGAGTCCAACGAGCCGCCGATATTATTGAACAGGTCATACAACCGAACAGTACATCCAACAACAAGCTGAAATCGATTGATTGCCAAAAACCGACCCCTGGATCTGTTACAAGCTTTTTTAGCAGCGAACTTATCTGATGTTTCATTACTATTTGTCGGTAACGGAGAACTGGAAGCAGAGTTGAGAGCGGCGGCGGTGAATCACGCTCACATTTACTGGCTGATGATGACCCTTCTGCCTTGAGTGTTTTCACGAATACTCACAGACCGGAATGAGTCGGAATCCGGCTGTCTTTTCAGCGCCACATTGGTAGAATTAACTCTGAGGATATAAATAGTTAACTATAGTTTATGGGTTCTAACGTGCTTACTCGTTATTTTCAGCAGCTTGACCAAATTTGAGGAGTGCGGTAGAGCACGATTGATGAGATGACTGATCTAACTGGTGTTGACTTAACGAACTGCGATCGCGAACCAATTCATATTCCAGGGCAAATTCAGCCGCATGGGGTACTCCTGGTTTTACAAGCTCCGGATCTCAATATCATTCAGGTGAGCAGCAATACTCAGGAGGTCATAGGTCGCATACCGGAGACACTGCTAGGGACACCCCTTGTAGACCTACTGAATGAGCTACAAACTCAGCAGATTCAGCAATGCTTGACCGAAGACTTTGAGCGTGTCAATCCTCTAAATCTATCGATCGTCTGCTCGGAGCAAAGAATTGAGTTCGATGGGATTGTCCATCGTCGGGATGGTGTAGTGCTGCTGGAACTGGAACCCAGGACTAGCACAGGGAAACCAAATTTTTTTGATTTCTATCACCAGGTTAAAGAACCCATTACCCGGATTCAAACAGCCCCAACCTTACAGGATATGTGTCGGGTTGTCGTGAAGGAAATCCGCCGCATCACGGGCTTCGATCGGGTCATGGTCTACCAATTCGACCCCGAGGGCGCGGGCATGGTGATTGCGGAGGACACGGATCAGGAAACACCCTATCTGGATTTACGCTATCCCCCCTCCGATATTCCCAGGCAAGCCCGCCAGTTATACACCCTCAACTGGCTGCGGCTGATTCCAGATGCTCACTACCAGCCCGTTGCTTTAATCCCAGCGAATAACCCCCTCACGAACCAATCCCTCGATCTCAGTTTGGCCGCCTTACGGAGTGTGTCTCCCATCCATCTAGAGTATCTGCACAATATGGGGGTGACGGCTTCCATGTCCGTTTCCCTGTTGCACGATCAGAAGTTGTGGGGATTAATCGCCTGTCATCATTCATCGCCCAAATATATTCCTTACCATATCCGCACAGTCTGTGAATTTATCGGACAGGTGATGTCAGCAGAGCTGGTCAGTAAGGAAAGGGGGGCTGATAGCGAGTACAGGCAGCAATTGAAGTCATTGCAAACTCAATTTGTGGAAACCTTGTCCCAGGCGGATCATTTTCTGAAGGGTGTGGAGCAACTAAACACGCAATTACTGGATCTGGTGAATGCCACGGGGGCAGTCGTGTGTAGTGGCGATCGCTGTATTTGTGTGGGTGAAACGCCACCTGAAGCCGAAATCCCTGCCTTATGGAATTGGATTCAACCCCGTTTAGAGCATAGTGTTTTTGAAACGCGATCGCTGCCCAAACACTACCCGGCGGCGGAGTCCTTTCAGGCGATCGCCAGTGGAGTATTAGCGCTAGAGATTTCGCGCATTCATAGCAACTACATGCTGTGGTTTCGACCAGAGGTAATTCAAACTGTCAACTGGGGTGGTAATCCCAACAAGCCTATAGAAATTCAGGATGATGGTAGTTTGCAGATATCGCCACGTAAATCCTTCCAATTGTGGCAGGAAACAGTGCAAGGGTCTGCGTTGCCCTGGAAAGCCTGTGAAGTGGCAGTGATCGTCGAACTGCGTAGCTTGATCATTGGCATTGTGCTGCGGCAGGCCGAGGAATTGGCATCAATGAACGTTGAATTACAGCGTAGCAATGAAGAACTGGATGCCTTTGCCTACATTGCGTCTCACGATCTGAAAGAACCGCTACGGGGAATTCACAACTATGCCAATTTCCTAATGGAGGATTATGCAGAAACATTAAATGAGGATGGAATTACCAAACTGCAAACCCTGGTGCGCCTGACCCAACGCATGGAAGATTTGATCAATTCGTTGTTGCATTTCTCTCGCCTGGGACGGGCTGAACTGATGCGACAATCGGTGAATCTGGATGAGTTAGTGCAGCAGGTGATTGCGACCCTGTCGATCGCTCGACCTCAAAGTGAACTTGAATTTCGGATACCCCATCCTCTCCCCCGGATCGAGTGCGATCGTGCCCAGGTGAACGAACTGTTTACCAACTTAATTAGCAATGCCATTAAGTACAACGATAAGCCCGATAAGTGGGTGGAAATTGGCTTTATCGAGAAGAATGAGGAAGATAGGGGAGATGGAGGAGACAGAAGCAGTTCTGTAGCGTCCCCATCCTCCCTATCTTCCCCACCCCCCTCATCTCCTCATACCTTCTACGTTCGCGATAATGGCATTGGAATTCCCCAGGAGCATCAGGAGAAAATTTTTCAGATCTTCCGCCGCTTGCATGGACGGGATGAATTTGGTGGAGGCACTGGGGCCGGGCTGACGATTGTCCGCAAAATTGTGGAGCGGCATGGCGGTAAAATTTGGGTTGAATCCGTTCCTACCCAGGGGACAACGTTCTACTTTACCCTAACAGCAGAGGCAGTGGCATGACTGGCAATGTAACTATTTCTAATCTGCAAATGCCACCCCTGTTAATTGTGGAAGACAGCAACGAAGATTTTGAGGCACTGCAACGGTTATTGCAGCGATCGCCCCTGGCTGTTCCCATTCAGCGATGTGTCAATGGAGATCAGGCGCTGGCGTTTCTTTACCGCACCGGCTCCTATGCAGATCGGCAGCGATCGCCCCGTCCGAGTTTGATTGTGCTGGATCTAAATCTGCCTGGAACCGACGGACGCGAGGTATTGCGCCGCATCAAGCAGGATGAGACGCTCAAAAAAATTCCCATTGTCATCTTTACAACATCTAATCACCCCCAAGACATTGAAGACTGTTATCAGTATGGAGTTAACAGCTACATCATCAAGCCAATCAACTTTGCTCAACTCAAACGCGACATTCAGATGATCGTAGATTACTGGTTTGAAGTGACAACGTTGCCCAGCCGCCTGGAGGATTAGTGATGTACCCAGCTTCGCGTACTGTTTTGCTTGTAGATGACTCCCCCGAAGACCGGGAAGTTTACCGACGCTATCTATTGAGCGATCGGGAGTATACCTACACCTTTCTGGAGGCATCTCTGGGACAACAGGGACTCGATTTATGGCAGCAGCACCATCCCGATGTTGTATTGCTCGATTACCGTCTGCCTGACCTGGATGGCTTAAATGTCCTGGCTCAATTGCAATCTCTGGTTCAGCCAGGGTGTTTACCAGTGATTATGGTGACAGGGCAGGGTAATGAGGCGATCGCCCTGCAAGCCATCCGAGCGGGAGCCCAGGACTATTTGGTGAAAGAGGCAATCACCCCTGAGCGGTTACGACTGGCGGTGAGTAAAACCATTACAGCCGTACAACTTCAGCGACAACTGCAACAACAGCTTGAACGAGAACAACTCACCCGCCACATCAGCCAACAAATTCACCAATCTTTGGAACTGGATGAAATTCTCCATACCACGGTGATGGAGGTGCGTCAGTTCCTGCACACCGATCGTGTGATTGTTTTTCGCATGGAACCAGATGGTAATGGCAGGGTTGTTGCCGAATCCGTGGGTTCAGCGTGGCAACCCATCCTCGATCGCGATATCTATGATCCTTGTTTTGCCGAAAAATGGATAGAACCCTATCGGCAAGGACGAGTGCTGGCAAATGCCGACATTCACGATGGTTGCCTTGCCCTCTGTCATACTGAGTTCCTGGCGCAGTTTCAGGTGTGTGCCAATTTGGTAGTGCCCATTCTGCGCGATGCCCAGTTGTGGGGGTTGCTGATTGCCCATCATTGTGAGGCTCCGCGATCGTGGCAAGCCACAGAAATTGAGTTACTGCAACAGCTTGCCATTCACCTGGGAATTGCCTTGCAGCAGGCAAATGCCTATGACCAACTAGAGCAACAAAGTGAAGCCCGTTATCGTGCGATCGTTGAAGATCAAACCGACTTGATTGTTCGCTACTTGCCCGATACCACCATTCAGTTTGCCAATGGGGCATATTGTCGTTACTTCGGGCTGCAATTAGAGGAGGTTCTGGGTCAGAGTTATAACCCGGTGATCTTTGCCGCCGATCGGGAACGGGTGGCTCAGTTAGTCAATTCCATGAGTGCCGAAAATCCGACCGTCACGATCGAGAACCGGGTTGTTGTCAACGGCGAGGTACGCTGGACTCAGTGGATCAATCGCATGTTATTTGATCAACAGGGGCAGTTTACCGAATTTCAGTCGGTCGGACGAGATATTACGCCATTAAAGGAGGCAGAAGCCCAACTGCGTCATAGTAGTGAGCGGATTAGTTTAGCCAATGCCGAGCTAGCCAGAGCCGCCCGCCTCAAAGATGAGTTTTTAGCCAATATGAGTCATGAATTGCGGACTCCCCTTAACTCAATTCTGGGATTATCTGAACTCTTATTGGAAGAAGTCTATGGCAGCTTAACCGATCGCCAACGTCAGTTTTTACAAACGATCGAGCAAAGTGGAGAACATTTACTCTCGTTAATTAACGATATTCTCGACCTTTCTAAAATTGAGTCAGGTAAAGTCGCGATCGATCTAAGTTCGGTTGCATTGGCTTCAGTCTGTGAATCCAGCCTCAATTTTGTCAGAGAGCAGGCTAGACACAAACAAATTCAATTAACCTGCACCATTGATGAAACAATTTCAGAGATCGAAGCGGATGAACGTCGATTAATGCAAGTGCTAGTCAATTTACTGAGTAATGCGGTAAAGTTCACGCCGGATAGGGGGCGTGTCCAGCTAGAGGTGCAAATGAATCGGCTCCAGCAAGCCGTTGAATTTCGGGTGACGGATACCGGAATTGGCATTGCTTCAGAAAACTTGCATGAAATCTTTCAACCATTTCTCCAGGTAGAAAGTTCTCTCTCCCGCCGCTACGAAGGTACAGGGCTGGGCTTGTCGATCGTCCGCCGCATTGTTGATTTGCATGGAGGCAGCATTCGGGTTGAAAGTGAGTTAGGACGCGGCAGTTGCTTTACGGTAATCTTGCCGTGGCACTCTGGCTCAAACCAGGATGATACAGTGCCAGAACCCTTACTGAATGCAGGCGAGATTCACCATGTTTTAGTAGTGGAGGACTCGGGGCCGGCGGCTAACCAAATCAAACAATATCTGGCAGAAATAGGAGCAACCAGTGTTGTGCATCCTGTTGGTAGAGGTGCATTGGATGTCGCATTACGAGTCAAACCAGATGTGATTGTGCTAGATATTTTGCTCCCAGATTGTTCTGGATGGGAAGTCTTGAGCGAGTTAAAAGCACATTCCCAAACTCAAGCCATTCCCATCATTGTCATTTCAGTGGTTGACGATCGATCTCGCAGCTTGAATACAGGAGCTATTGAACATCTGCTCAAGCCCCTCTCCCGGCAGAAATTCTACCAGGCGTTAAATCGGCTGTTTACCAATGTTCACCCCCCCAGTCCAGAGATGGCACTCATTATCGCGGCTGAAGAATTAGCTAACCACCCCAAAGTTTTATTAGCAGAAGACAATGAAGACAATATCACAGTGCTGTTGAACTACCTGGAGGCACATAATTTTCAAGTTATTCTTGCCCGCAATGGGCTAGAAGCCGTCCAAATGGCAAAACAATATCAGCCAGACATAATCTTAATGGATATTCAAATGCCAGACATGGATGGATTAGAAGCAACCCGGCAAATTCGTGCAGATCGGCAAATAAATTCCATTCCCATCATTGCCTTAACGGCTTTAGCCATGCCTGGTGATTTAGAGCGATGTGTGGAGGCAGGAGCTAATGATTATCTGGCTAAACCTGTCAGATTGAAGCAGCTTCTAGATAAGATTATGCAACAACTTCCCCAGATCTCCCATTAAGAACAAGAGGTCAACAAATATGGGCGATACTGGATTCGAACCAGTGACCCCTTCCGTGTGAAGGAAGAATAGAGGTCTCCGAAAGCTCCTTTTAGTAAGCACTTCAGACTAAGGATCTTTTAGTGATAGTCATTTGATAGTCAAAATAGTCCTGTACTACTTCTTAGGTAACGAACTTTTAAGAGCTAGCCTGAACCGAAATTTAAGCTTGTGACATTTTCGAGTATCAATGCTTCTCATGCCCTAAGCCAGCCTAAGTCTTGGCAGGAAGCAATTTTATATTCAGTGTATACAGCATACTCCCTTGTAAAGGTTGTAAGTATAAATGCTTATTTGTCTTGCTGCTGTTGATAGTCCTGATATGCCTTCGTGAGTAAATAGGCAGTCAGGCTAGAGAGCGATCGCCGCTCCTTCTTTGCCCAAGCAGCTAAACCTTCTTTCACTTCAGGCTCTATATATACCGTCACGGGTTCTAGTTGTGTCGTCATGCTTGATGTGCTGTCTCCTACTGCCAGCACATCTTATGCCACTGCTATCCCCAGCAGGGTAATGCGTTTCGCTGCTTAAAACTGTGTTTAGCTGTAGAGTGCTGTACCTATGTTATGATGTTGGGGAGCTAAAGCAAAGGACATACAATAGAGGCACAAACCCTCGGCGTGCTCCTGAGCACGGCTCGGTATTCGTCTACCCCAGTTCTTAAGCAGCGCATGAAACTGAAGGAACTCAAGCAAAAGGTTTTCGAGGAATGGCAAGATTACTGCTGGTTTAAGCAGGTCGTTTGCCAACCGGAAACGTTTAAGCCTGAGATTAGAGAGCGTTTTGGCGATATGCGTCGGAAAGTCACATGGGAAAAGGCACTTTGCCATTTCAAGGCACTCAACGCCCAGATTGGACTCCTCGATGCTCACACGCTCATCCTCTACACCTTCAATTTCACGCCTGACCGCTGGGATTATGAATACCGCCATCAAATTCTGGAAGAGTTTCTCACTCTCCCGGATGGGCTTGATCTGATCAAGCTTGGCTTAGAGCAACTGTTTTCCCGCGACTTCACATCTGAAGAGAGAGGACAAGCCGATGGGTTTTATCAATTGGTTGAGGAATCAACCGGAAGAGAATTCGGAAAGCTCCCAGTTGAGTCTATTAGAAGAATCGAAGCCAGTCCGATCTCGCGTTGACGGGGCAACGGTTCGGAAGGATTTCACAAGAACGATTCAAGATAAGGGTGGGGACAGTCGTACTCAAGCCCATGCTACTGAAAGGATGACTCGCAGACTATTCGGATGTGGTACCGATGAACTCTACGAGGAAACCGAGGGGAGACGGGGCGATCGCACAACGCTGCCACAGGATGCTCAATCTGCCTATATCGTCGGTGAAACTGCCGCGACCCATCGCCTGAAAGCAACCGCTATCGATGGCAATAAACGTGAACGGCATCAGCAGATCATCGATACCGTAGAGGATGCCTCAGAACAGGTAAAAGGAATTTTCCCCTGGAACTGGTGAGTGAACAATCTATTTCGCGTTTCCGGCAATTAGGTTTGGGTGCATTTGCCTGATCACTAAATTTTCTCTCAATAAGGAGTTTCGTATGACGGCCCAACATAATCTGAAGGTTCTCGTGCGTCCGTGTAACAGTGGTATGTGTCCAGCACTCTATATTGATGAGGCAGGTCGTGTATTTGTGCAAGGCAGCAAACTTAACCCAACAGAACATGCGGGTTTTGCTGTTCCCCAGCATGAAGCTGTCGTTGAGATATCCCCTGAGCTGATCGCATTTCTAAAGTCACACTAATCCCTCATCTAAAATGATGATTCCTGGCTCCTGGTCTCTTAAGAGAGGTCAGGAGCTATTTTATACGGCACCTTCACCACACCAAAACAACTCAGTATCTACAAACCGTCGGAACTCCTCCGAATGAGTCATCCGCACATCTTTCCAGTGCGATCGCACGGTCTCATAAGCAAAGACCTCCTGAGCATCTTTCACAAACCCTTCAAAGTGACTGGTGCTAAT
This sequence comes from Pantanalinema rosaneae CENA516, assembly GCF_050753385.1. NCBI lineage: Bacteria > Bacillati > Cyanobacteriota > Cyanophyceae > Leptolyngbyales > Leptolyngbyaceae > Pantanalinema > Pantanalinema rosaneae. Next base: position 117,258 of record NZ_JBLZFZ010000011.1, on the reverse strand, counting down.
AATGCCGTTCCGAAAGTTCAGAAACCCGATCATCACCTGATTAATGAGAAATGAGCTTACCCTCCGAAGCTCCCATTCCGTTGCATCAAGTCCATTAGCCTTCGCAAATCTCTCTAGCAGCGGTGGATTGTTAAGAATCTGAAAAAAGAGATCACGGTGGGCATCCACAATGTTCCGCTGGGCTTCGCTGTATCCATTTGCCACTTGGTGCTGAACCTGTCCTAGCAAAAGCCGCACTGTTTGCCGAGTAGAAATCCAAAGCAGGATGTTGGCTATCGTCGTGACAAACGTTAGTCCCATCATCAAGAGTGCTGTCAGATCAGTAATGCTTAAGCCCAAGATAGTTATAGCTTCTCCACCCTCCATAACTCCCTCCAATAAACCGCTCGTTTCCGCTGGATGCTAGGAATTCTGGGCTACATGGTCAAATATTTTCCTGAAGGCAGAGTGCTCTTTTTAATTGAAGTTTTGATTCTCCTTTGATAACCCACTCCTGAAGTCATAGGTTGACCCAGGAGGTCAGGTTCATGTTTCACGTTTACTTTGGTGGGTTTGATTTTGTAATGTACGCGATCGCAGCCCTGATTGCGATTTGCCTAGCAGATGTGATCTGTAACGAAATGGAGGAGCAAGAGCAGTTCGCAAAAGAGTCTAAAAAGGAGGTTACAACAATTCAGCCAGTACATTTATCAGGTTTACAAGAAGAGGTGGCAACAGGCTCACCGCTCATTCTGGATATCCAAATTTACGAGCTTCATGGACAACTTGTTGTGAGGAGGGACGATATTTCGATTGCAGTTCCAGGTAATGTCAAGACGTTCTCCCTGCGTGGGAATCGGGTCATCCGGCTTTCAGATCTTCAAAATGTTTACGGGACAGTAGCGATCGAGGCTGGCCAGGTGATTTCTAAGTGGGAACAGTGGAACCAACAGAAGAAGACAAAGCCTAAGAGACAGCATCGAAAGCCGCTACAGGAAGTCGCATCACTTAACGGCAATGGAGGTACTGGGCATGGAACCCTTTCAGCTCTCTCTGTCTGACCCATTCTTTCCGACTGAGGAAGAGGGTGATATCGAAGCTCGTGCTGAACAATTGGCTGATTTGGTCATTCAGGAGATGGAAAAGGAGGGACTAGATCGCGCTGCCCAGCAGCAATTTCTCATGCGCTTGCAGATCAGGACGTTGGTAGACCAGTACTTAATAAGGATTTCGCCACAGCATCGCTGGCAGTTCGTGGTTCGGCTTATTAGTGCTGTCCAAGCACTCGAACAGTCACCAGAAGGTTGTTAAAAAACTTCATAATGTGGGGAATGGCGATCGCTTCAGTCATTCCCCTATCATCACCAGTTATTTTTTCCTTGAACCTGGAAACCAGAACAGTTACGCTCACCTCTGCTGTGTGGTCTGGGTAGAAGGCAGCTAATTCGGGTCAGAAGACCATGCTGGGCAAAGCTTTGTGGTTTAGCCATAGGGTTGTATCGGCATGGCCTGTGATTGCAGGAACTCTCTGTTGTTTTGAGGGCAGTGCCTTATGACTCAATCACCACAGCCACTTACAGAAGCTGATCTCGCTCAGTTCACGGGAACGAGCACCTATTATCAGCACTCGCTAAGGGTTCAGTATACAGATGGGGTTCGCTACCTGGCAGAACGTGCGGGAGCTTATTGGCTCATCGACGCGATCGCCTCATGGCAGATCGATCCACGGGTACATCGAGATCCCATGCTTCAGCAGATTCAATTCTGGAAGCTTGCCGTCAATGACGATCGGTCAGCACTCCTGGTTTGCGAACGAGATGAAGGGGATGTTGCAGTTTCGCAAGAGATTCCCTTCACCGATTTTCCGCTTAACCAGGTGAGGTTATATTTCCAGAATGGAGTAGTGCTACTACCATCTGAATACTAAGGATGATTGTTTGATTACAGCCATGCAGGATAGGGGAGTATAGGTTCCTTTGCCCTGCATGATTTGCTGATTTATGGCACCCATACAGATGTGCGAACTAGGCAAAAAGAATCTCCACAAGCACGGAGAGTAACTGTCCATTTTCTAGCAGCTACTCCGTCAAAATGAATAGGAAGAGTTGCTTCTCCTCTCTGAACAAGTCTATTGACAGCCTGGTTCCATTGGAGGGATTCATGATGTCTTTGGAACTTTGGCAATGCATTTAGTACTGCAAGTGCTAAGCAGATAATAGCAGGAATACGCAAAGCATTACTTTTCTGGTGCGATATTTGGACAAGAATCCAACTGAGCAAAATAAATGGATAAAAAAAGTACCGAGGGCCTGCAAGATAGGGATGAATACTAGAAACAGATACCCGAAAGGCAACAAGTCCAATGTTCAAAAACAAGAGAAAGCTAAGAGATATTAGAGGATTTTCAAAAGCTGTTTTTTTCTTTTTAGCTATGAGTAAGATTGCCGAAGCAATAATAGTAACCATGACTAAGCCAACATACAGATTAGCCTCATCATTACCAAAAGAGTAAAACGAGTAATAGCCAAATAACTTCGAGATGATTTTGTCCAAGTGGTCAATTGAAATTTTATTCAAATTCATTAAGCTAGCAGATTGATCGCTAGATTGTAGATTCCTAGAATAAATATAGATTTGAATACCTGCTATCAAAAGAGCTTGTAGAGTAAAAAATGCTTCAAACAGCCTCTTGCTAATCAAAGCTTTTACAAGCAATACAGTGGACACAGGGACAATCGCAGGTGATGAGAGTCCACAAAACCAAAGAGTAATCGTCCTTAAGATTTTTTGAGATTTGGAATCGTCAGCATTCCAGAATGGTAGTAGAAAGAGTGCAAGACCAGCAAACCAAAAAGTATATGATGGCAATACAAAGCACTCCACATCAGTTGGAATAAACAGAGCAAAAATGACCAGAAGAAACCGCCCCTTCAAAGATATTGGTGAAAGGGCTATAAGTGACATCACCAATCCAGAAAATAGTGTTGAGAATACCGTGCTTATAATCGGATAATAGTGCAGTCCTACCAACCAAAGCGATATGCCAGAAATTAATTTTGGGATAACGGTAAGATATCCACCTACTGGGGGAACTGGTTCCAGAAGAGATCTAAAGCCATATTCTAAAAACGATGGCAGGTAATAAATTCCATCTTCCACCCAAACTTGGGGATCTAGGAATTGATCTGATCTTCTCAAAAAGAATACAAGGATTGTCAGGCAACAAATCAGAAGAACTTTAGGTCTGGTACTGGTACTATCCCAAAAACATCTCAACTTCTCAGAAAATTTTCTCGCATAGATTAGCGGCTCATACTTCATATTTTTGATTTCAAAAAGTCTTATTCCTGCTATTCAAATCAGAAAAGTGATGATTAATGCTTGATTTTTATAAGCTCTAAAAAGCATAGATATTATCACCTCTAACCAAAATTTCTATAGTCGTATCCTCTCTATTTCATCCAAGCTAATCGTATCCTCCCTTCGGTCATACAGCGCCGTAGTTTTGCTATTTTCATGCGCTGCAATTTTCTGAGCGTTGTCCCTGCTGCCGCCATTCCTCAGGTAATTCGTGATTCCTGAAGCTCGGAAAGTGTGATTGCAGGCATCAGTGTTGACTCCCGCTGCCAGTGCTCGTCGTTTAATCATTGCCCAGGCTTCCTGTCGCTGAAGTCCCCGCTCAGTAAGCTTTCGTGTTTTCCCAATCGTTGTGCGGAAGAGGGGAGTACCTTTCTCATTCCAGAGATCAGCTTCGTCTAGGTACTGATCGAGATACTCTTCAGCTTTGTGGTGGGTTGGCACCTCATGGTACTTACCGCCTTTCTCATGAAGTCGAAGCCAATATCGTTTGCCCTTTTGAAAGTAATCTTCTACCTGCATCCCCAACACGGCACCGATCCGGGCAAAGCTAAAAAACATGGTAGCGATCAGCGCCCGATCGCGTAGCCCAACGATGTGGGATACATCGATGGAGTCGAGTAGCTCCCGCATTTCATCGTCAGTGAGCACTGGGGTTTTTCCTTGCTTGATTCGATACTTCGGTCCCTTCACCTCTGTCGCTGGACTTTCCTTGAGAATCCCACCTGTCACCATCCATCTGAACATGATGCGAATCGCTGCGAGATGCTGGTTAATCGTTGGGGCTGAACCAGGGTGACGCTCAATGTAAGCGGCGATCACCAGTGAGTTGATGTCAGAGAACTCTAAGCCGTATTCGTTACACCAATCAAGGAACTGCTTGATAGCACGAGCATAAGCTTCTCTGGTATTTTGATTGCGGATACTAACAATGAAAAACTCTACAAAACGACGAGCAGTTTCTTGCCCAGCATTTGTAATTAGAACTGGTAATGAAAGACCTGAGCCTTGAGTAGGTGAAGGTGTGGTTAAACCTTTTTGTGATATTCCAATAAGGCTCATGACATACAAAGAAACGCCGAAATCGGCTTAGTTTTTTGCTTCTGCACTATATGACATAAAGAGGAGTTATGTAAGATAAAAACTCAGAGGATAGGGGATTTATTTAGGCTTTTATTAATTGGTTGGGGTGCTTCCCTCACTAAGGATCTGACTGATTATCGTCGTTATCTTGCACTCACCACGACCATTGATATAGTTGTCGCTGTGTCTCTTGAATTTTGCTTAGCAGTGCCAGGAAAAATGCATGATTACGACACCCGATATCATCCCCGAAAAAATCAAGCTCACAAAAATGAGCAAGTTGGCATTGAGTTTTCCGTCTCTGCAAAATGCTCCAGGAGCATCTCCTTGGAATCAGCACAAACTTGATGCATGGGCAACTACTGCCATCTCCCACGGGGAACGCTGTACTGCTCAATTTGTGCTTTCCGTATGGGGACACACCACAATGAAGAACTGTCCTTGGAAATGTGGACCATTTGATTTTATTGAAGCCTTCTCGGTGTGGGATGATACCCATCGAAACGCTTTTCAGGCATGGCTTCGAGATCCGTGGTGGCCTTAATTCCCGCACTCCATTTCAAGGGCACTACCTGATAGTCTCCTGATCGCCATGCTGCTATAGTCATCATCATGCCAAACCAGACATCCCTATTTTCTGACAGCAATTACGCCGATTTTCTGAATGGGCTAAAGCAACGTATCCGATCAGCTCAAGTTAAGGCATCTCTAGCCATTAACCAGGAACTAATTCGACTCTATTGGCAAATTGGTCACGAGATTCTGATCCGGCAGCAAGAACAAGGTTGGGGCGGCAAGGTGATTGAGCGTCTGGCTAAAGACCTCAAGCGGGAATTCTCTGATATGGCTGGGTTTTCTCAAACCAACCTGAAATACATGCGAAGCTTTGCTGAGGCATACAGTGAGGAAGAGATTAGTCAACGCAGCGTTGACCAATTACCTTGGCGACACAATATTGTCCTCTTCACAAAGCTGAAAGAACGAGAAGCTCGCTTCTGGTATGCCCAAAAAGCCATTGAAAATGGCTGGAGTCGGGACATCTTGGTGATGCAGATTGAAACCAATCTTTTTGATCGTCAAGGAGGCGCGATTACCAACTTTGCGCGATCGCTCCCTGTTCCACAGTCTGACCTAGCTCAGCAGCTCATTAAGGATCCGTATAACTTCGATTTCCTGATGTTGACTGAAAATGCACAGGAACGGGAACTAGAAAGTGCTCTAATTCATCATATCCGTGACTTCTTAATGGAGTTGGGGTTGGGCTTCGCATTCCTAGGTAGTCAATACCCACTAGTAGTCAGTGGTAAGGAATATCGTCTCGACCTCTTGTTCTACCATGTTCATCTGCATTGCTACATCGTCATTGACCTTAAGATGGGTGAGTTTGAGCCACAGCACTCAGGACAGATGAGCTTCTACGTAGCGGCTGTAGATAACCTACTTCGACGCGATCGCGATGATCCCACCATCGGTATTATTCTGTGCAAGTCAAAAGATAAGACAACTGTGGAATTTGCACTTCAGGGAAGCCAGCAGCCGATCGGCGTTTCAACCTATCAGCTTCAATCGCAACTCCCTCCTCAGTTACAAAACAATCTCCCTACAGTTGAGCAGCTAGAAATGGAACTCGCTTCTGCGGTGGAGAATGTTGAAGGCAACACAGAGAGTGAAGAGGAAGAGTAATTTTGGAAACTACTAAACTAGTTGATTTTCATTGCCATCTCGACCTGTTTCCAAATCATTTGGAAATACTAAGAGAGTGTGAAAATCTTGGTATCAAAACTCTTACAGTAACCAATGCTCCAAGAGTATGGGCACAAAACCAACTATTTGCTAAAGATTGTCAGCATGTAAGAGTTGCTCTAGGATTACATCCCCAGCTAGCACATGCATATGCTAATGAATTAAATCTTTTTGAGAAATATTTGCCGGATACAAGATATGTTGGTGAAGTTGGACTTGATGGTGCCCCAGAGTATGCAAATACCTTAGAAACTCAACGGCAAGTATTTCGTACAATCCTCAATCTCTGTGCTCAATCAGGGGGGAAAATTTTAACTGTTCACAGCCGTCGCGCATCCCGTGAGGTTATTGATCTGATTGGCAACCATTTTCCTTCTAGTAAAGGAGGTACCGTTCTTCATTGGTTTACAGGCACCATCAAAGAAGCATTAGTAGCTGTTGAGGCTGGTTGTTACTTTTCAGTCAATATCAAGATGCTTACCTCTCCCCAGAAAATCAAGTTGATCGAGCGACTACCTCAAGACAGAATTCTGACAGAATCAGACGGACCTTTTATTAAGGTAGGAAAGTCTTTAATGTACCCGAAAGACATTAAAAAAGTTGTAGAGAAACTTGCACCTTTATGGACAACTGATGTAGATTCAGCCGCTTTGATTATCAGAAATAATCTGAAGGCTCTGCTTAGTAGAATGCCCAATGTATAAAACTAGATGAGAGTGTTTTCGAGGAATTGAAGTACCTCATCCATGCCTCGCGAATACATTTCCATGTATTCCTTAATAGATTCTGGTGGAAGAGGTCCCGATTTTAACACATCAAAGGGTGATACTTTTGAGCCGGATGTTCTGTAACGTTCAACAGCCATCTGAAAAGCTCGGTAGTCTCTCCCTCGGTCATTTTCATAGGAAGGTTCATTCTTGAGAATATCAATATTATAAATTCCCTTATCTAGCCCAACAGCCGCTAAAGAGGCACGACGAATGATACAAGGAACACAATACCCGCAGTGGTTTCCTGGAGCTTTTCCAAGATAACGTCCACTTTCAGGATGTGAGCAAGACATAGTTATATCTACTAATTTACTCAGCAGATCATAGTTTGCAACTTGCTTAAACATTTCCCCTTTAGTTTGAAACTGATATGGCAGTTCAACGGGATTCTTTAGTCCAATGGAGTCAAGCAATTCTTGATAAAGAGAAATGAAATGAGGATGAGTTGTCCGAGTACTTAAACTACCTAAACGCGCACTGGTAAGGCACACATTAAGAGAAATCAAACCATTCTCAGCTACCACAAGAGGTACAGCTTCAGAAAAGAGGCTCGCAACAAACGTACCCATTGCAAGAAAGAGAATTGAGCGTGAACGCATTGATGGTTCACCTGGGCCAGTTCGTCTCTTTGGTGGCTGAACATAGAAACTATAAGATGTGATGAAATTGCCGTATTCTGCCTCTAATCCACGCAAAACTTTTTGCTGAAATGATTGCGTCATACCAGCTCCATGATGACTGATAAGAGCAACATTCTTCCCTTCTTCTAAAATGTCAATCGCTCCAACTAGTGAATCAAGTCCACCAGAGAAGAGGCAAACAGTATCAAGCTTAGGAGCGTCTGAATCAGCTATATACCACTTCTCATCACACTCGTGTTGCCTAAATTGAATCTTCCAGCGATCACCAGTCAAAAAACTCAGCATATTCTGGACTAGTTCACGGTTAGTCAGCCAGATCTCTAAGTTGACAACTGGTAGGTGAATCACCAGATCACGAGTCCATCGATCCTTACTTAGATTACGGGCAATCTTTAAGTCAGCAGTGTAAACACCAAGGGCTAAATTGAGCAGATCGATTGCTAGAGAAGAGGGATTTAATAGTGTTCTTCCTGAAGTTTCTTTGAATAGGTTATTTTTGATTGCAAAAGGATCACCAGGGACATTAATTGAGACACTTAGTCTTGGTTCATTTGAAGAAATTACTGGACTATAGGTATCGGCAGTTCCGATTTTTACAATAAGGTGCCAGCTCATTGCCCTTCCTCCAAAATGCTATAAGCATCAGTAAAAATTTTGTCGATAAATTGTTTTCCATCTGCACCATTCCAATCCATATTTAATACATCAATACCTTGCATATCCAATTGCACACTCTCTCGAATATAAGCTCGCATATCTCGCTCATGACGAACTGCTTCCTTCGCAGACATTGCTTTCTTCTCAAGAACAATTTCTAACTCCGCTAACCAACGGCAAAAAATATAGCTACTAACTGCTGCCTGAATGGCTTGGGTAACTTCTTGAGTTCCCATTTGATCAAGCTTAGTAAGATCACCATCCGCAAGAAGCAATTGTTCATATAAAAGCTCTAATGCCTCGTTCACTGCACTACGCGCAATTGCTTCTTCTCGTGAAGATCCTGTCGGAGCAAGGGCGTTTGAAATGGCCGCAAAAACTGTTTCAGCATCCTTGCCGATAACAGACGACAATCCCAAGCGTTCTAGCGTTTCATTAAGTCCACGCGAGCTGACGCTCGATAAGAATTGGCCCAATCGAGCAGTAGAAGCCTTGCCTGCACGAGAAGTCCGAGCAGCATTTCTTGCACCACCTAAAGCACCAACATATTTACGCCCAGGTGCTGCAAAGGATCCCCTAACTCCACTCCCTCCTGATATCGCCTTCCCTAAACTGACCTTTGCTGTTCTCCAGCTACTACCCGGCGATAGCTGAGATGGTTCTGGTGAAGGTTGTTCACCTGCTGGTTGGTTAGGCTTAGAGTCATCAGGTAATGCGGGTAAAGGTTGCTCCCCATCATCCGCCTCTGGAAATGCCCAGGGTGGTAGCAAAGGTGTTCTATCTTTTGGCCCATCGTAAGACTTTGATGTTCCCACGCCTTACTCCTGTCCTCTAAAGGCTGTTGATCCTATTTGTTGCTGCTGTTTTCACTTGAGAAGAGCCATCACTATTTATCCATTTCTGAAATAGTTCTCTTACAAGTTCTGTTACCCCATGTTTCTTAGCCATTCCCACTAACCGAGGAACAACAGCTATTGGCAAATTACTTTCTGGAAGTCCTCTAATAAACGCAAGATATTGATTTATAAGTTCAGGACGATTTGTTACCCAATCATGAAGACGATTTAGAGCAGATGTTTCTTCCCCCCAATCTTCCTCTTCTCTTACTCTCTCAGTAAGAGCTTGAAATACAGCAGCAGCATCTCCAAGGCTTAATTCACCTGCTTTCTTCAAAGTATTATTTCGCACCGCTACACTTCCTTGAAATAACCCGTTGAGCATTTCCTGTGCCTGAGGTGTCATTCGTTGTAAGGCCGTATTCAGTACGCCCTGAAGAGTGTCACGAGAAAAGAAGAAGTAAGGTTGAAGGTCTTCATCAGCCAAGAAGGGTTCACTCTTCAGCCAATCTTTCATCCAATTATCAGAGACCCATGCTGAAATAGATTGATCTAATTCTGCTGTGACTCCATTACCTGGCACTTTTATTTTTCCTGAAGAGGGTTTCTTTGTCTTTGACTCGGAAGCATCTGAAACATGACCATCATCAGATACCACTTCATCATCAGCTTCAATAGTCTTTGAAGGATTTACATGCTTTTCGGCTAGAGATATTTCGTTCGGATTTCCCTGCTGATTTGCTTGAAGATCAGCAAGTTGTTTGAAAAACTGTGGGCTAAAGTATTCCAAAAGCATCAACTTAGCAAGCACACGCTGCTTCAGATCAACCTTCTTAGCTTTAGCCATCTCTACACGCATCATCAGTTTGTTCAGAAAACGCTTACACTGCCGAGGATTACCGTTTAATCCAACCACTAATATTGGTGCAATGCGTTGGGCTATAATTAAGTCCTCTGCAAGCTCGTCAGGAATTCTACCTTCAAGAATTGTTTGGGCAATTCCGTAGTTAAATCGAACATCCACGAGTGAATGATTGTTCCCATTACTGATATACTCCTGGGCTTTTTTGAAAGGTTGCGAATGCCGATTATTTGTTTTCTCAAAGAAGAGTAAGTTGATATAAGTTTCAAGTTCTGATCTTCCAAGGGATGGAATACGAATATCAAACTGAATCAACTTCTCTAAGTAGTCTCGTCCAACTTCAGCGCGTTCACCTGGCAATTCGGGGAAACGTCGTCGAACAGCATACTTTACAAGGCGTTCATCCGCTCCAAGGATAAATGCAGTATGTGGCACAAAGAGAAATAGCTTTATCGCCTCTAGCGTTTCAATTATCGTATCTGGATTACAACGATCTAGGTCGTCAATAATAACGACTAATGTCTTAATTCCTGTTTCATTTAATAGCTTCTCGAAGTCTTTGCGAAATTCACGAATCCCTCGTCGTAAATTCTGGCTAGGGTCTTCCTTAATAAATTTATCAACTTCGACCTCATCTACATCAATATCCTTAACCTTTTCTACAAGCTTCCCTGCAACCTCCGTCATATCTATTGCACTACTCAGACCTAGCCCTGGTAATCCACCAGTTGCATAGGCTAATGTTCCTTTTACACCAAGTTTAGTAACTGACCCCAATAATTGCATCACATTGATGCGATTGAGTAAGTCAAACACGAGATGTTTCGCCTTTGAACCAAGTGTTCGCTTGGCTATAATCTCATCTAGAATAGTTCCCATGAGGGCGGTTTTTGCATCTTCATATCCTTCAAAAAGCCAACCTGTAAAAGAAAGAACTAACACATCCTTATCCTTTTCTAGTTCAGCCTGAGTGCGCCTTAAAAGGCTTGATTTGCCGCTACCCCAGTCTCCATATACGCCAATCGTGGCTGGCAACAGAGACTCATTACCAATGATTGAGGTGATGGCAGTGACAAGATAGTCAAAACCTAGAAGATCAACATCAGATTCATTATCAGACCACATAATATCCTCGCTCTAATTAATTGAATAAAGGAGCCTTTACAATGCTTTTTTGTATTCTGTTAGGCATTTAATGAGGTTTGCCCCGAATCTTCGCACCAATCAATCCGTCCTTCTCGTACCCAAAAATGACATTTGCAACCAGTAAGCTGTTGTACTGATGGATGCAGGGTTGGACGACTGAGCCAATCGACAGTAACACGCCAAGATGGATGTCGGGATGTGTTAAGGCATAAGAGAACAATCTCCCCACAGTTATCTGGGCAACGGAAACAAGCCCATTTCCGATATTTTCTGTCTCCCACAATTACGATCTCACCAAGGGCTATTTCTTCAGGGCTGGGATGAGAAGGTACTACCCGACTTACAAAATCAGGCTTTGGAATTAACCGAAGTGAAACAAGAAAATATCGGATTATTGAATGCGCACGCATAATGCTATACCAAATCAAGAAATGGCTCGATATCTCCCCTTCCCCAACACTCACTGTTGTTGCATACAGGGCAATGTTCCTTTGATCGCGCTCCTTGTTTTCGATCAGTCAGAAGGTGATATTTCCTGACTCTTTGAGCTACGGTTCCATCATCACCGCGAAATCCTTGAATGCGGTGAACTAATTCCTCCAGTGCCATGATTGCTACATCAGTTGTGAAAAGAACCACGGCTGGACTTGGGTTGCCTTCACCAAAGACATACGCTTCCGCCTTCCGCCTTTCGTATTCTTCGGGCTGTTCCCGTTTGAGTGCCTCATCACGGGCGATGATTGGATCGATCACTTCACGGCAGAGTAAGCAGGTGTAACCGGGAACAAGCGTTGTAACTCTGCCATCTAAAGCCTGTATCTCTGGAGGTTCTGAGTTAGAAACCTCGATCGCTAATCCCATATCAAAGACGGGGGTGAGGTAGTAGTAGGCAAAACGGTTTAAGAATAAGCGACCAGCATGATCATCCGTGCAGCTAAACACAACATCACAAGATTTCAGGGCATCTCGGCACACTGGATCACCTATCCAGGTCTGGTAGGTTCTTACCTCAACACCAATGCCCAAAGCTGCTAGCGATCGCGCAACAACTTCAACTTTTGGGCACTGCTCCTGAGCATCAGCCCACGTTGCACCATGCAGCCGATTCAGGTTTGTTTCCTCAACTACATCTTTGTCAAACAGGACAATTTGCTGAACTCCTAGTTTTGGTAGCAGCATGGCTACCGCGCTGCCCGTGCCACCACACCCAACAACACCTACCCGCAACACGGACAAGTCTTGGGTCAGGGCTTTGCCGAAAGCAAGTGATTGTCGGTGGAAGACAGGTGATGATACCCCATCCCCGCGCCCTGGATAATGGAGCTGAATTCGATCGCCAATAGAAGAGATGAAATTCAACGGCTCATACTCTTTGGGATTCATCCAGCAGCGCCCAAGCACATTCCCCTCTAACGTCAAAACGAGGCTCAAAAGCCTCGTCTTTTCTCCGTTTCGGTTGTGAGCTAACTGCACCAGATCGGGTTCATTGCGATCATCCTGATCAGAAAAGGCTTCTAATCCACCAGGATGACTGTGGACGATCGCAACAGTCATCCCTTTGGTCTGAGCAAGCTTTAAGGCACGAACAAAGGAATCTGTTTTCCAGGTGATGTGCTGTGACGAGTGGGAAACAATCTCCTCGTCTGGAATAGGCAACACATCATAGGACAGGTACTTTTGGCGAGGCAGGTTAGTCCACGGATCAGACTCGATGAAGCCTTCACCGCAGAGTAGATAAGCAGCTCGCTCTCGGCCATCGTCACGAAAAAGTTGGGCTTTTAGCTCTTGAAGGTGGCGTTCCTGCAACGTCAAAGTTACGGAGTTGGTCATGCAGCCACCTCCAATGCATGCTCCACGCGCTTTAGCATTGTCCAGATACCGTCAACTCCAGCTCGCCACTCATTGTTATGACGTGACCAACGCTGCCATGATGCTCCATTGAACTCAAAGCGCTGGTCAGCGGCTTTTGGATACCGACTCTGAGCCGTGAGCTTAACCCAAGGTTGCAGGTAGAACATATCCGGTGGTGTGTCTGGGTAACCTGCTGGGAGCAGGATCAACACATCAGCTTGAAGCACGTCGTACTTGTTGGCTGGAAGCCTAAAGGCAGGGAAAATAAGCCCCTTCTGGCTTCCATCCACAATTTCTTGGTAGACAAACCCCTTGCTTTCCAAATATTCCCGATCGCGGGAAGGCAAAAAAGGCATGGTCTACCCCTCCGTCGTGGTTTTCTTACCAGTGAAGAATCGCTCGACCCCTGGAGCTGTAAGGTCAACTGTCTCGGTATTTTCTACCGGACGGTCTTCCCCTCCTCTGACTTCTAGCCAGACTCCATACGTTTGAGGGTCAACCCCTGCGAGCTGTTTAAGCTTCAGCCCTGTGATGAGAGGTGCGCCCCACTCAAAACGGCGACCGTCAATTACAAAGCGGAACGAGCGATCGCTTTTGAAGGTGATAAATTTTTCAATCCCCGGCTCACGCAGATCTACAGTTTCATCTGGACGAATCTCTTCCATCTGACCACTACGAAGAACCTGAAAAACAAGAAACTCATCGGGGGGACGCTTTACAACAACGTCTAAAAGCTGTGCTCCAGTAATCATTGGGTCATTTACAGTATGCGCTTGCCCGTCAACCTGAACACGGTATATCTCGTGCATCTTGGTCATTTTTCCTTCTCCAAAAACACTATATGTAGACAGCTAAGACCTTATAAACGCTGCATTAAGCGTTTTACGTCCGTAGCCAATCTTCCCGTACCTTAACAAAGACCTAAAGTGAATGTCAACTACGCAATCTATTTTGAATGTCATCTATATTGACATGTTTATGTCATTGACATTGGTTCACGTCAGCACATACTCTATAGTCATGCGAGTTAATGAAGACCTTCTCTACCAACAAATTGGTGAACGTATTCGAGAATGCCGCTCTAAGGCAAAGCTGACCCAAGGGCAGCTAGCGGAAGCGGTCGGTGTTCTGCGTACCTCGATTACCAATATTGAAGCTGGGCGGCAAAAAGCTCCCCTTCACGTTTTGTATGAACTTTGTACCGTCTTAGGTGCAGAGGTGGCAGAAATTCTGCCATCCAGAACAGATGTTGTTCAGAAAAGTGAGATGTCGATCGAAATTGGTGGGCGTGTAAAAACAGTTCCACCCAAGAGTGCTGAACTCATTCAACAGTTATTAAAAGAATAGCTGGATACTAATGTCTAAAGCTAAAAAAGAAGCCTTAAAAATACTTAAAAACTACGGTGACAGTATTCCTGTTGATATTGAATCTATTGTTCGTTCAGAGGGGGTTTTAATTCGTAAGGAAGAATTGGAAGATATCGTGTCCGGGATGTTAGTCATTAAAAATGATCACGCTGTGATTGGTGTGAATTCAAAGCATCATCCCAACAGGCAACGATTCACTATCGCACATGAATTTGGGCATTATCTACTGCATAGACAACTAGCTAACGTTTTCTTTGATGAGTCACTAGTTTTCTTTAGAGATAAGGAGGCATCAGAAGGCAAAAAATATCAAGAGATTGAAGCGAACACCTTTGCAGCGGAACTTTTAATGCCTGAATCAGTTCTAAAAGAGCGAATTATAGAGCAACCTCTCGATGCATTTGATGAGTCAGATGAATCAGCATTAGTCAAATTGGCGGCTGAACTTGAGGTTAGTGTTCAAGCTCTCACGATTCGCTTAACTCGATTAGGACTCATTACTGGTTTAGTATGATGAATTTCTAATTTTTATACTGATGAGTTTTGCTGTTTAAGGAATTAGGAATCTACCAGTAAGAGTGTTTTCATCGGGTGAGTAATCTGAAATATATCTGCTGTATGCAGAAAAATTTGGTTAGAAATGAATGATGGATAGAAATTCCTTTTCTTAAGCTATGGCTCAACTCGAAGATCTCACCCGTGGTACTACTGTCAAAGGCATCCTGCCGACTCATAACGTTACCGTCATTGATGCGAAGTGGCATGGGAGTGACGTGGTTGAGCTGACCTATAAAGATGCGAACGGTCAACCTCACACTGAGATCCTGTTTCGCGATCGCGAGCCAACCTTAGAAATTGTCACCGAAGGACGACCGTGGAGCTTCGATGGGGATGGTGCGTTGCTGCGGTTGATTTCCGAAGCCCATCGCATTCGACTGGCTCACTTATTTGATCCGCTGCTAGCGGTGCATACCTCGTTGGTGGAACCCCTGCCCCACCAGATCACGGCGGTGTATAGCGAGATGCTGACCCGTCAACCGCTTCGGTTCCTTCTGGCGGATGATCCGGGAGCCGGAAAAACCATCATGGCTGGACTGTTTATCCGTGAATTGCTGATTCGGGGAGACTTACAACGGTGCATGATTGTTTGCCCTGGCAGTTTGGCTGTGCAGTGGCAGGATGAGCTGTTTCAAAAGTTTCATCTGCCCTTTGAGATTCTGACCAATGACCGGATCGAGGCGGCTCGCACTGGGAACGCCTTCGCAGAAATGCCACTGGTCATCGTTCGACTGGACAAGCTCAGTCGCAATGAAGACCTGCAAGCCAAGCTAGGGCAAACCGATTGGGATCTGGTTGTGGTGGATGAGGCTCACAAACTGTCTGCCTCATTTTTTGGGGGCGAAATCAAGGAAACCAAGCGTTATAAGCTCGGTAAGCTGCTGTCAACGCTGACCCGCCATTTTCTGTTGATGACGGCAACTCCCCACAACGGGAAAGAGGAAGACTTTCAGCTTTTCCTGGCGCTGCTGGATGGCGATCGCTTTGAGGGGCGATTCCGAGACGGGGTACATGTCTGCGACACGTCGGATATCATTCGTCGCCTGGTCAAGGAAGATCTGCTGAAGTTTGATGGCAAACCGCTCTTTCCTGAACGTCGGGCACACACGGTAAAGTATGTCCTGTCTGATCTGGAAGCTGTTCTTTACAAGCAAGTTACCGATTACGTCAGGGAAGAATTTAACCGAGCCGAAGCCTTAGCTAATGATGGCCGCAAAGGAACCGTTGGCTTTGCCTTGACGATTTTGCAACGTCGCCTTGCCTCTTCTCCAGAAGCCATCTACCAGTCCCTTCGACGACGGCGGGAACGGCTACAGAAGCGGCTTCGGGAGGAAGAACTCTTGAAACGAGGGTTATCAGCGGAGATCGACTTTGGCCCCACCATCGACCCGGATGATTGGGACGATGATTTCGAGGATTCCTCTAGTGATGAGCGCGAGGCTAGGGAAGAAGAGGTGGTTGACCAGGCCACGGCAGCTCGCACGATCTCCGAACTACAAGCCGAGATTCACCAGCTCGGTGAACTCGAAAATTTAGCCTTGCGGGTTCGACGCAGTGGCAAGGATCGCAAGTGGGACGAGCTATCTAAGCTATTACAGAATAGCGCTGAGATGTTTGATGCCGGGGGGCATCGGCGCAAACTGGTAATCTTTACCGAGCATCGGGACACCCTGAACTATCTGATCAATCAAATTACGACCCTCATCGGGCGACCTGAGGCAGTGGTCACGATCCACGGTGGTATGGGACGGGAAGAGCGCAAGAAGGCAGAGGAAGCCTTTAAGCAAGATGTCACGGTGCAAGTTTTAATCGCCACGGATGCTGCTGGAGAAGGGATTAACCTGCAACGGGCACATTTAATGGTGAACTACGATCTGCCCTGGAACCCAAATCGACTGGAGCAGCGGTTTGGACGGATTCACCGGATTGGTCAGACCGAAGTCTGCCATCTTTGGAATCTGGTGGCGGAGGAAACCCGCGAGGGGGATGTGTATCTCTCGCTGCTCAAGAAGCTGGAGATTGAGCAAAAGGCGCTCGGTGGCAAGGTTTTTGATGTGTTGGGGAAAGCGATCGCAGGCAAGGAACTGCGAGAACTCCTGATTGAAGCGATTCGCTACGGCGATCGCCCAGACGTAAAAGCGAAGCTTGACCAGGTGGTTGCCGATCGCCTCGACCAAAGTCGGTTGCGAGAGTTGCTAGAGGAACGCGCCCTGGCACGAGACTCAATGGATGCGACCAAGGTGCAGCAGATTCGCAAGGATATGGAGCGAGCGGAGGCCCGAAAACTCCAGCCCCATTTCATTGCATCCTTTTTCTTGGAAGCCTTCCAACGATTGGGCGGTACGATTCGGCAGCGGGAAACCAAACGCTATGAAATTACCCATGTTCCAGCGGTGATCCGCAATCGCGATCGTCTCATTGGAGTGGGGGAAGCCATCTTAAAACGGTATGAGCGCATCTGTTTTGAAAAGGAACTCATCAGTGTTCCTGGAAAACCTTTAGCTGATTTTGTCTGCCCTAGCCATCCCCTTCTCGATGCCACCATCGATTTGACGTTAGAGCGTCATCGGGATCTGCTTCGGCAAGGTGCCATTCTGGTAGACGAAAACGATCCGGGGGAAGAAGTCCGTGCTTTGGTGTATTTGGAGCATTCCATTCAGGATGCTCGCACCGAACGAGATGGACGGCGGCGGGTCGTCTCGCGTCGGATGCAGTATGTCGAAATTGACAGCACAGGTCAGACCGTTGGCGCTGGTTATGCCCCCTATCTCGACTATCGACCATTAGAAGAAGCAGAAAAGCCTTTGGCGGAATCGGCGCTGAATCATTTGGGTCTTCGCGATGATATTGAAAGCAAAGCGACCAGCTATGCCATTGCTCACCTGGTGTCGAACCATCTTCAGGAGGTGCGGGAACGGAAGGAAGAACTGATTGAAAAGACGGTTCGGGCAGTAAAGGATCGACTGACGAAGGAAATCAACTACTGGGATCAACGGGCAGCAGATCTGCGCTTACAGGAGCAAGCAGGCAAGCCGAATGCCAAGCTTAACTCTACCAAAGCCCAACAACGGGCGGATGAGTTAGCTGCACGGCTGCAAAAACGCCTGTCTGAGTTGGAGCAGGAACGAAAGTTTTCGCCCATGCCACCTGTCGTTATTGGTGGGGCGTTGGTGGTGCCGATCGGTCTATTACAACGGCTACAAGGAAAACGGGAATCGACGACCAGCACCTTTGCTAGAGAAACAAAGCGGGTTGAGCTAGCCGCAATGGAAGCAGTCATGGCAGCAGAACGGGCGTTGGGGTATGAACCACGGGATGTCAGCGATCAGAAGTGTGGTTATGACATCGAATCGGTGGAGCCGGGGACTGGGCAGTTACGATTTATCGAGGTGAAGGGCAGGATAGAGGGGGCTGAAACGGTCACAGTCACTAAAAATGAAATCCTGGCGGCGCTCAATAAACCAGATAATTTTATCTTGGCGTTGGTGCAGGTTCCTGCGGATCAGAATTTCCCAGAAGGAGATGCGTTTGCGGTGCGCGAGTCTGGTGGGGACTATCAGGTTCAAGGCAAGGGCTGTATCTTGCGCTATGTTAAGGAACCGTTCCAACAGCCAGATTTTCGATCGTGTAGTGTGAACTACCCCTGGAAAGACCTCTGGAATGATGGGATTGACCCACGCTCTATTTAATGAATATTGCTGCTAACGCACAGGAATTAATTTTACAGATGAAGAAAAAGCTAATCGAAGTTGCCCTGCCTCTGGAAGCCATCAATATGGAATCGGCTCGTGAAAAGTCGATTCGTCATGGGCATCCCTCCACGCTGCATTTGTGGTGGGCACGGCGACCGTTAGCAGCCTGTCGAGCAGTGTTGTGGGCTTCGTTGGTTGATGATCCCTCAAGCTGGCCAGATAAGTTTCCTACCGAAGAGGATCAGAAGAAGGAGCGACAGCGGCTATTTGATATCTTGGGACGCATCATCATTGAAGTAGACAAGAAAGGTAATCAGAAGCAGGTTGTGCAAGGTCTAGTTTCCTGGAATGAAGCGAATGATCCAAAGTCAAAAGCACTAGAGGAAGCTCAGAAGGAAATTGCTCGTTGTTTGGCATGGAACAGAGGTGAAGAACCACCCACAAAACTAGACTTAGTGAGAGAATACATAGCCAAATATGCCCCACCAGTCTATGACCCATTCGCAGGTGGTGGTTCCATTCCCTTAGAAGCGCAACGGCTAGGGCTAGAAGCACATGGTAGTGACCTGAATCCTGTAGCAGTGTTAATTAACAAAGCACTAATTGAGATTCCACCTAAGTTTAAGGATCAGCCACCAGCAAACCCTGAAGATCGCCAAAAAAAAGGAATGTCTTCTTGGAAAGGAGCACAGGGGTTAGCAGCAGATGTTCGCTATTACGGTAAATGGATACGAGATGAGGCATTCAAGCGAATTGGACATTTATATCCGAAGGTAGCCCTGCCAAAAGAATACGGCGGGGGTGAGGGAACAGTGATTGCTTGGTTATGGGCTAGAACAGTAAAGTGTCCCAACCCAGCTTGTGGCTGTGATATGCCCCTTCTCAAAACACTGCAACTTTCTACAAAAGCTGGGAAAGAAGCTTTTGCTGATTTGAAAGTTGATAAAAGTCAAATGCCTCCAAAGATCCACTTTGAAGTTAAGCAGGGAAAAACCCTAGCAGAATCCGGTACGGTTGATCGCAAAGGTGCCTCTTGTCCATCATGTAATTCTCCGGTTCCATTCGAGCACATTCGTGCTGAGGGCAAAGCTGGAAAAATGAGACAGCAGCTTTTAGCAACCGTTGCTGATAGTCAACTTGGAAGAGTGTACATTTCTCCTACAAAGAATGATGAACAGTATGCATACGAAGCACATTCACAATGGAAACCAAATACTGATCTACCCGAGCAAGCACTTGGTTTTCGTGTGCAACGATACGGAATTAGCAGTCATTCTGAACTGTTTACAGATCGTCAATGTTTAGCTTTAAGCACGTTCTCAGAGTTAGTTCCAGAAGCAAGGAAACAAATTCTGAAAGACATATCTAACATTAGTTTTCCTGAAGATGAAAGGTCATTGGAAAATGCAGGAAGAGGAAAGTTGGCTTATGCAGATGCTGTCGCAACGTATCTTGGTATGGCTGTTAGCCGATTAGCAGATAATAATTCCTCTTTAGTTGTTTGGAGCCAAGGAAGAGATCAGTTAGTACATACATTTGGTAGGCAAGCACTACCGATGGTATGGGATTTTGCAGAAGCAAACCCTTTTTCACAATCAGCAGGTGACATCGAAGTCTCAATATCATCTATGATTCGGGCACTTCAATCACTTCCTGTTGGCTGGCAAGCTACAGCAAAGAATGCTGCCATACAGAGGGACGCTACTATTGGCATTGAGTTGAGCCGTGCTTGTCTAGTCTCTACCGATCCTCCTTACTATGATGCAGTACCCTATGCTGACTTGTCAGACTTTTTCTATGTATGGTTACGTCATTCACTAAGTAATGTTTTTCCAAAATTATTCTCTACTCTGCTCGTCCCAAAACAAGAAGAGCTTGTTGCTGAACCATTTAGACATGGAGGACAAGAAAAAGCTCAAAGGTTCTTTGAGACAGGATTACACAAGGTTTTTTCAAAAGTAAGAACGTCTTCAAGTTCTGATTATCCTTTCACTGTTTATTATGCTTTCAAACAAGCTGAAACAGATAGTGAATCAGACAAGAATAGCAATGCCGCTGTAGCTTCGACTGGTTGGGAAACAATGCTTGGAGGATTAATTGAATCAGGCTTCGCCATAACTGGAACGTGGCCTATGAGAACTGAAAAACCAGGTCGCTTACGTGATATTGGCTCGAATGCTCTTGCCTCATCTATCGTACTCGTTTGTCGTCCCCGCCCCATCGACGCGCTCAAAATTACCCGTCGTCAATTCCTCACCGAACTCAAACGCGAACTCCCTAGAGCACTCAAAACGCTCCAGCAAGGCAACGTTGCTCCGGTAGACCTCGCCCAAGCCAGCATTGGCCCCGGCATGGCTGTCTTCTCGCAATATGCCGCTGTTCTGGAAAACGATGGCTCCCCCATGCGGGTGCGGACTGCCCTGCAACTGATCAATCAGATTCTCGACGAATTCCTCACCGAGCAGGAAGGTGAATTCGACGGCGATACCCGTTGGGCACTCACCTGGTTTGAACAGTATCAGTTTGAGCCTGGACAGTACGGCGATGCCGAAACCCTCAGCAAAGCAAAAAATACCAGTGTACAAGGCATGGTAGATGCGGGAATCCTAGAAGCAAAGGGCGGCAAGGTACGCTTGCTCAAACGCAGCGAACTGAAGTCAGACTGGAATCCTAGCAGCGACAGCCGAATGCCCGACTGGGAAATTGCTCAGTATCTCATCCATGAACTTGATCAAAAGGGTGAAATGGGTGCCGCAGAACTGCTGGCTAAACTGGGCAACCGAGGAGAAATCGCACGAGATCTTGCCTATCGGCTTTATAGCTTGTGCGACAGAAAGGGGTGGGCACAGGAGGGCATTGCTTACAACAGCCTAGTCATCTCCTGGCCAGAAATCACTCGTTTGGCAAGCGAGTTTACACAGTCTCAGCCTGTGCAGGGAGATTTGGGATTTTAGGTTTCGGATTGTCGATTTTGGAGGATTGATTAATGACTCAACTCACCATTGAACTACCGGATCAACTCGCCGAACAACTGAATACCTATCTGCAAACCCATCCAGAAGAAACGCTCGTTGGGCTGATTCATGAAGCCCTCAAGATCAAGTTGCTCCCAAAAGATAGCTCCAAACTGCTAGAGCTTGCAGGCATTGTTACAGATGCGCCTCGCGGAGCCGCCGAACACGCGGAGGATTTTGAAAATTGAAACAGATCGTCCTTGACGCGGGTCCATTGATTGGCTTGTTCTATGCCAAAGACACCTATCACACGGATTGTGTCAGGGGATTTCAGCAACTAGCTCAACAGAAAACAATTTTGTTAACCCCCATCCCCATTATTTTTGAGGTTTATAAATGGTTGCTCCAACGTACCCGTCCAGAAATTGCCCAAAACACTTTGAAGGTTATACAAAACAGCCTGTATTCCTTACCCTTAGAGCAAACCGACTTTGATGAATTACAGGGAATGGTTGTGCAACTTCCTCAATGGCAAGGTTCTCTCGAAGATGCCACCGTTGTACTGACAGCCCTGCGATACCGTTGCCCGATTTGGACATACAACTTCCGTGATTTTGGCATCTTCCAGGCTTTGGACTTCTGGAATCCTCAACCCAAGTAATTGACGAAATTAGAGAACATTCTATGGCGATTAGCAACCACGAACGAGTCGGCAGAGCCTTGAATCTACTCCGCGATGGGCTTTACCCCTATATTGAGCGGGAGATGAAGACCATACATGGCGATCGGTGGTTGATTCCTGCTTCCTCTAGTCTGCCCGATCACTACGTGGCTCGTCGTGAAGTCCAAGATGTCCTCAAAGAAGATGTTTCTGCCCTGCTCATGGTGATGTGGGAGCAGTGGAATAACGTCTTCCGTAATACGTTAGGGCGTACTGAACGAAGTATCGTCAGTGAGTTGCGAGATACCCGAAACGACTGGGCACACACGTCCACCTTCTCAACGGATGACGCTTATCGCGCCCTCGATAGCATGGCACGTCTCCTCACTGCCATTTCTGCACCAGAAGCCGATCAAGTCGAAAAACAGAAACAAGAACTGCTGCGGGTGCGTTTTGAAGACCAGGCTCGACGGGAAACTCGGCGTGCGGCGGTGGCTCCCACCGAAGGCCAGCCCATGTCTGGACTCAAGCCGTGGCGCGAAATTGTAACCCCTCACCCGGATGTCGCCTCCGGTCGCTACCAGCAAGCAGAATTCGCCGCTGACCTTTGGCAGGTCTACCTGGATGAAGGTTCTGACGAATATCGTCTGCCAACCGAGTTCTTTCGGCGTACCTATTTGACGGATGGACTGAAGCAACTTCTCACGGGCGCACTGCTGCGACTCAGTGGCAAGGGTGGCGATCCCGTGATTGAACTTCAAACCAACTTCGGTGGTGGTAAAACCCACGCCATGCTTGCTCTCTATCACCTCTGTTTCGGGGTAGCTGCCAAAGACCTACCGGGAATGGAACCCCTTTTCCAGGAAGCGGATGTGAATGAACCGCCCCAGAACGTCAACACCGTCGTTTTGGTCGGTAACAAAATTTCCCCCGGACAGATTCATCAAAAGTCAGACGGCACTCAAGTGCGAACACTTTGGGGTGAAATTGGCTGGCAACTCGGTGGCAAAGAAGGCTACGAGATGATGCGCCAAGCCGACGAAAGCGCAACCAATCCAGGAGATGCTCTCAAAGATCTGTTCAATAAATATGCGCCCGTTCTCATCCTGGTCGATGAGTGGGTTGCCTATGCCCGTCAGCTTCATGATAAGAGCGATCTGCCAGCCGGAAACTTTGATACTCACTTCACCTTTGCCCAGACTCTCAGCGAATCGGCAAAGAATGCCAAAGAAACCCTGCTGGTGGTTAGTATTCCGTCATCCGATATTGAGATTGGGGGCGATCGCGGCAAGGAAGCCCTAGACAGACTCAAAAATGCGATCGGTCGCGTGGAGTCTCCCTGGCGACCCGCCAGTGCGGAAGAGAGTTTTGAAATTGTGCGGCGGCGCTTGTTCCAAACGACCGCTGACCCCAGCCTATTTGTGCAACGGGACGCTGTGGTGAAAGCCTTCTCAGATATGTATCGCACTCAGGGACAGGAGTTCCCTGGCGAATGTAAGGAAGCTGACTACGAGCGGCGAATGCGAGATGCCTACCCCATCCATCCCGAATTGTTCGATCGCCTTTATTCTGACTGGTCTACCCTCGACAAATTCCAGCGAACTCGTGGTGTGCTGCGTCTCATGGCAAAAGTCATCCATTCCCTTTGGGAGCGAAATGACCAGAGCCTCATGATCATGCCAGCCCATGTTCCAATGGATGATCCGCAAGTGCAGTCTGAACTCACTCGTTATCTGGAGGACAACTGGATTCCCGTGATCGATAAGGATGTGGATGGAGCCAATTCCCTCCCCCTCTCCCTCGATCGCAATAATCCGAATCTGGGTCGTTACTCTGCCTGTCGCCGCGTCACCCGCACCGTCTACATGGGATCTGCTCCCACCTTGCGAGCTGCCAATCGTGGGTTAGAAGATCGCAGAGTGAAGCTGGGCTGTGTTCAACCAGGGGAAAGTGTTGCCACCTTTGGTGATGCCCTGCGACGGCTCACGGATCAGGCAACCTATCTGTATATCGACGGCAATCGCTATTGGGTTTCCACTCAGCCCAATGTCAACCGCACCGCTCAAGAACGCGCCGATCAGTTTTTGAGCGATCGCTACCAAGTCTGGAAGGAAATCACGAATCGTTTAGAAGCATTCAACAAAAAGCCTAGCGATCGAGGAGAATTTAGTGCTGTCCACGTTGCTCCTGAATCCACCGCAGATATTCCAGACGACCCCTCCTTAGGGGTAAGGCTGGTGGTGCTTGATCCACAGCACCCTCACACTCGTTTGAGTGATGACAGCCCAGCTCGCAAGTGGATTGATGGTGCTCTCAACCACAAAGGTAGTGGGCCGCGATACCACAAGAATACCCTGCTTTTCCTGACCGCAGATAAAGCCAAAATTGAAAACCTAGAACGAAATGTCGCCCAATACCTAGCGTGGGAATCTGTTCTGGCTGACGATAAGAAGAAAACGCTTAACCTCGATAATTTTCAACGAAGTCAGGCTGAAACGAAACGGGATGGCAGCAACAAAGACGTTGATAATATCCTCTGTGATACGTATCAGTGGCTGCTGATACCAACTCAACCCGATGCTCAGGGCGGTATTGAGTGGAAGGAAACCCGACTGCAAGGGCAGGATTCACCCATCATTCGTGCCAGTCGCAAAGCAGTCTATGAAGGCGACCTGCTTGCCACTTATGCAGCTACCAACCTGCGACTCGAGGCACTGGATAAGTTTCTCTGGCGAGACACGAATCACATCGATCTAAAACGGCTTTGGGAATATCTCACCCAGTACCTCTATCTCCCTCGCTTGAAGAATCAATCCGTTCTTCTGGAAGCCGTTCGAGATGGAGTCACCTCAACGGTGTGGGCCGATAACTTCGCCTATGCAGAAGGCTTTGATGACGTAAAAGGAAAGTACCTGGGTCTGCGTGCTGCAACGGGCATCAGTCCCAGTATTAGCCCTCAAAGCCTTCTGGTTAAGCCAGATGTTGCTCAGCAGCAATTCGATACTGAAGCAGCTCAGGCAATCACAATTACCACGGGCAGTACTACAACCGTTCCCGTAGGAGGGACAACTGGTGGCAGCACACCATCTGATGGTTCTGGTGACAATGCTACAAAGGATGGTGAACAGGACGGGTCAGGAGGAACTCAAGCACCTATCCTCCGTAGGTTTTATGGAAATGTGGAAATTGATGCGATGCGAATTAACCGAGATGCTTCGGCGATCGCGAACGAGGTCATTCAACATCTAACCGCTTTGAATGGCGCAACGGTCAAAATTACTTTGGAGATTGAAGCTGAAATTCCTGAGGGAGTACCCGATGATGTAGCGCGTACTGTCATGGAGAATTGCCGGACGCTCAAGTTCAACAGTCAATCTTTTGAGCAGGATTAAGCCGAGGAAGCTGAGTATGAACGAAGACGAAAAGCAACTCAGTAATCCATTTTCAACCGGGGGCGGCGGCGGTGTTTTTGAAGCTCACATCCAAGCTTCATTCGTTGTACTAATGTTAGCTGGAGGATTTTCTCCATGTTTACCTCGTTGGCCGATTAATAGAATTAAGCTCCAAGGCAAATATGATGGCTACGCAACGGATGATTTGATTGTCTTTGCTGAAAGCTTTGATAGGAGCAACACTGTCAAAATGCTTGCACAGATCAAGCATTCAATCAGTATTACAAAAAATAGTAAGGTGCTTGCTGAGGTATTACAAGCCGCTTGGATCGACTTTAACAACTCAGATATCTTTACTAAAGGAAGAGATTGTATCGCTCTTATTACTGGTCCACTGAGTTCTACTGATACTGATCATGTTCGGACAATTCTTGAATGGTCTCGACATTCCGAAGATTCTGAAGACTTCTTCAAGAAAGTCGAACTAGCGAATTTTAGTCACCAAAAGAAACGTGAAAAGCTTGATGTTTTTCGTCATCATCTGTTGAAGATTTCGGGAAATGAAAGTTTACCGCCTGAAGACTTATTCTATTTTCTCCGCCATTTTCACCTGATTGGTTATGATCTTGATATCAAATCTGGGGTTGCCTTATCTCTGTTACATTCTTTGATTGGTCAGTATTCTCAGGAAGAGGCACATGGGCTATGGACTCAGCTCATCGACGAGGTACAGACTGCTAACAAAAATGCAGGAATAGTAACGCGAGAGACGGTTTCTGATGAGATACGCAAGGCTTTTCAAACTCGTATCTATGAAACAATTCCTCAAGAACTCTCTAAAAGAACACCTCCTAATTCAGTTCAAGACTGGAACAGTAGCCAACACGCCTCTGCTCTTACCGTTGCCAATCTAATTGGTTCCTGGGATGAACAATCAGAAGCCGATCGTGCAATTATAAGCTCGCTTGCTCGATGCGATTATTCTGAATGGATCTTGCCTATAAGAGAGGTCTTACATGAAGAGAATAGCCCACTGATACTGAAGAATGGGATTTGGAAGGTTAGCGATCGACTACTCCTATGGCAGTCTCTTGGACAACGCATATTTGACGGGGATTTAGATAACCTAAAAGTTTGTGCAGTAAATGTTCTTAAAGAGCCTGATCCTCAATTTGAGTTGGCACCTGAGGACAGATTTGCTGCACATATTTATGGTAAAAAGTTGGCTCACTCAAATGTTCTGCGAAAAGGTCTAGCTGAAACCTTTGCAATTCTCGGAACATACCCAAATGCGTTGTCAAATTGCTCTGCTGATAAACCCGAAGCTGTTGCCAGTTTGGCAGTAAGAGAAATATTGAACGAGATAGATTGGGTTTTGTGGGGAAGTTTGAACAATCTATTGCCCCTTATTTCTGAAGCGTCACCGGATACTTTTCTCCATGCGATTGAGGCTGCTTTACAGGCTCAAAACTGTCCATTCCATAAATTGTTTTCACAAGAGGGCAATGGAATTACTGGTGGTAATTATTTGACTGGACTTCTTTGGGCTTTAGAGAGTCTTGCGTGGGAAGCCGATTATCTAGTTCGCACCACAGTTATTTTAGGAGAGCTTGCAGAACGAGATCCTGGAGGTAATTGGGCGAACCGACCGCAATCCTCCCTCACAATGATTTTTTTACCTTGGTTACCTCAAACAACAGCACCAATTGAAAAACGTCAGGTTGCTGTGAAAACACTTACTAATGAGGTGCCTGAGGTTGCATGGAAACTTTTGATTAGCCTATTACCAAATCAACATCAATCTTCTACCGGAACCCATAAACCAATTTGGCGAAGGTCAATTCCAGAAGATTGGAATGAGAAAGTTATAGGACAAGATTATTGGAACCAAGTTTCTTTTTACTGCGACCAAGCCTTTCAAATGGCACAAAATGATACAGATAAGTTGATGGAACTCATCCACTATATCGACAACTTGGTCAATCCTGTTTTTGAGAATGTTATAGACTATTTAGCCTCCGACAAAGTTACAGGTTTAACGGAAGAAGAGCGTCAAAATTTATGGACTTCTCTAGTTGAGCTAACGACGAAGCATAGGCGATATGCTGATGCTGATTGGGCCTTGCCTACTGATCTTGTCTCTAAACTTGAGTCTGTCTCAAAGAAACTTGCACCGACAAATCTGCTTTACCTCTACCGACGCTTATTTGCAAATCGGGAATTGGATCTTTTCGAGAAGCAAGGGCATTGGGATGAGCAACGACATCAGCTCAATAAAAGACGTAAAGAGGCAATTAAAGAGATATTTGACTATGGAGGAATTACTGCTGTCCTGCAATTTGCTGAAGAAGTAGAACGTCCTAACTATGTTGGCTATGCTTTAAGCGAGATTGACAGTCAGCAGATTCAAATAGCTGTTCTTCCTACTCTCCTAGCGGCAGAAAATCGAAGCATAGTGAGCTTTACTCTTGGTTATGTTGTAGGTTGCTATGAGTTTAAGGGTTGGAATTGGGTTGATAATGTTGATTTGCAAAATTGGACTCCTTCTCAAGTAGCTCAGTTTTTTGCTTATCTACCCTTTACCCCAGAAACCTGGTTGCGTGTTTTTACGTTACTTGGTTCTAACGAAAGCGAATATTGGAAACGAGTAGATGTAAGACCTTTTCAGGTGGAGGGTGACCTCGAAACAGCCGTGGATAAATTAATTGAGCATGGAAGACCTTATAGAGCTATCGATTGCCTCTATACGTGCCTAAGCAATAAAGAGCCACTGGATCAAGACCGCACTGTTAAAGCTCTACTGGCTGCTGCTTCCTCGGTAGAACCAGTATCTCAAATGGATCCATATCACATTGAAGAACTTATAGCAGCTCTCCAGAACGATCCTGAAACTGACCCCAATGATTTATTTCATATTGAATGGGCATATCTCCCCCTACTTTACAACCATCGCTCAGTTCGCCCTAGAGCTTTAGAAGACAGGCTCTCTAGTGATCCAGAATTTTTCTGTGAAATCATTCGTCTCGTTTACAAGGCGAAAGGTACTTCGTCTCCACAAAAAGAAACTACTGAGAGAACTAGGAAGATAGCCCAGAATGGCTACCATTTGCTTAAGGAATGGAAGATTCCACCAGGCACTCAGCCTGATGGAACTTTCTCAGGTGAAGCTTTTCATATGTGGTTAAAGGCAGTGAAAATTTCCTGCAAAGAGTCTGGACATCTTGAAGTAGCACTTGTTCATGTTGGACAAGTGCTTACTCATAGTAAACCTGACAATGACGGACTCTGGATCAACCGTGACGTAGCTCAAGCTCTTAACGCTAAAGATGCCGATGTAATGAGAAGAGGATTTCGCACCGCAACATTTAATTCTCGTGGAGTACATTGGGTAGATCCAACTGGGGCAGCAGAGAAAGCTCTTGCTGATGCATTCAATAAGAAGGCGGAGGATTTAGAGAATGCTGGATATCAAAGGTTTGCAGTCACCCTTAGAGAATTAGCGCATTCTTACGAAAGGGATGCAAGACGTATCGCTGACGAGCACATAGAGGAAGAGTAAGACTTTCAAGAATATTTTGATCTTACTGACTTAATCATAAGTTACACATAGGTAGCTTCCAAGATTTATGAAGTGTACACCACTTCACGATCAGGTAGTGTACTACCCCTATTCAACAACAACAAAAAACCTTCCGCTCCTCCCCCAACAAGTTCTTGTTCGGCGAGAAATGACAAATGCTTCTACCCAGTGTGCTCCCCGGTAACTAGTAGATTCCCACCTCACACCAGGTTCATCTGATGAATAAAAGTCGCCTCGGAGCGCATTTGCATCAACCGCTTCTCTGTCCGTATTCACAATCTGCCACTTCACTTCAAAGTCATTTGGACTAAATGGGAATCCATTCCCCTGCGTAGCCTCAAAACGAATCCATCGATCCTTCTTAATCACATCACCGGACGATAATCGTCTCTGAATAAAAGGACTAAGCTTCTCTGTAAATTCAGCGGCTTTCACAATAATAGAAAGATTGTTCCGCTCGAATCGCCACGGCAATCGCTCAACATGAGGCAATTTGGGTGAAATCAATCTTTCGAGAAAAGCACTTCCTTGCAAAATTACCGCAGTCACAATATCACGATGATGGATTGCTCTTGCTAGAAATGCCTCAGAGAATGTCGCACTCTCAATCACCTCGCTCTTTGCAAAATCATCTCCAAAGACTCGCCGCCACTTACTTATGCTTTCACTTCGCTCAGGCTCATCGTAGGCATCATCGATCCACCCTCGATACCGATGAATGCATTCCCGAAAGTTCTCATACTTATCCTGATCCCAGTGACGATTAAAGGTCTCTGATGACAAAACAGGATTCCTCACCACAGGCATATCTGAGTTAGCCTGAAGATAGTCATCAAGCCTTCCTACTAAGGTCTTCAGTGATGTAGGAAGGTCAGTAAAATATTGCTCTTGAAGAAACTGATCCAAAGAATTAACACAATTACCAACTAGGGTAGTGAGAAGAATAGATTTAACCGAGAATCTTGTCTTGATATCTCGTAGGTACTTAAGCAATCGAACTGAGTGCTGAAGCATATCCTTTCCAGTCCACTTGTTTCGCTCTGATAACCAAGCTGAATATGCTTCAGGTGCCGTTGACTCAAATTCATCAGTATTCCGGTTACAGACATGAAAAGTCATGCCATAGTAACCATCGACGACACAAGGAACAACATCAAGGTGAAAGTCACCAGCATAGTTCAGGACAACGCATCGTGTACCTCGTGATACTTTATCCTTGTAGCGATCGGAGTTCCTGAAGATAGAATAGAGATTATTTACATATTCCTGGGGCGACCACTCTTGGAAGCGATCGACAAACATAACAAGATCAGCATCAAACTCTTTGTTAGAAAGTGGCTTGATGATCGTTCCATGTGCCCATGAACCTTGCGGCGAGAACCGAATAATCTCAGCACTATAACCACTACTATTCAGAAAGTCTTGAATTGCCTTAACGTGACCTTCAAGTCGATCTATTCGACCTTGATTGAGATTGACAACATCTGTTAGAAACGTATCGAAATGCTCAGATAACTTCATGGCTGTTTTTCAGCAAACTTGTAGAGTGGTTCAAATGATTCAGCAGTGGTGTCAAAAAAGATTGGCTCCAGACCAGGAAATCGTTCTCGTGCATAGGAAAAACCAAGACCCTTTAGATCTTGAATCTCAGAGACTCCATCCATAGAGTATTTTCCCGACGGAACAGTATGGTTCACTCTAAATATAGCGTTTCTTTCATGTTCGTGTCCGGTCAGTAACTTCGCAATTCCCATTGCTCCATGCGCTTGTCCATTCATGAAGAGTGAGACCAATTTAGTTGCTAATGGCCCGACTCCTGCCGCTTTCGGCAAGACATACGCTTCATCCAAACCTAAGTACGGGACAAAAGTTGTAGAGATTGCAAAAAGTCGGACCCATTAGACGCAGATGGATTGAGCACCAAATGGCGCAAATAATCGAATCCTAAGCGAAACAAACTTTTGGCACGACGACCGTGTTTTTTCATCTCAATCGGCTGCCATTGATGCAACCATACGCCTGTTTTCATGGCCCAACATAAAGCTAAGGTCAACAAGGCGAACAACTTGCTCAACCGCTCGGCATCGGTGAAGTGAGTGGATTCCAGACAGAAACCCCGCGTTTTGAAAATGCCAAACAAGGTTTCAATCGACCAACGTTTGGCGTAATCTTGAACCAAATTCTGGGTGTGGACGGGCGCAATGACCACGAGTAACTCCCCATCCTCAAGTCGCAGGGCTTCCACAGCAACCGGATAACCCCAGACCCGGCAAGTGCCAGTGAGTCTTTGAGATTGACCGACTTGCAGATGGGCAAAGACGACCCGCGCCGCCAGGACCTTGCCATCGTGCTCAATCTGGTCGGTGTCCCGAATCCGTAAGCGAAAGGCTAAAGCCGGTTCGAGCAGGAGATAGCGCACCCAGGCTTGGCCAACGAACTCGCGATCCGCACACAAGCAGTTCACCCGAGCGGTGGGAAATCGTTTGGCAAAGGTTTCCATAAACCGCATCCGCTCGTCGCTGTTGGAGTTCCCTTTTTTATCCAACAGCCACCACAGAATCGGGAAGGCAACCCCTTCATGCACAATGCCTAAGGTCAAAATGTTGTGCCAATGACTCCCGAATTTCCAGGTCGTGCGATCCAGGCTCAACACCCACCCTGGTGGAATTTGCATCCAACTCACCAACAGGGTCGCCAGTTCGGTGTAATCCAGGTCAAACTCTCGAAAAAAGCGCTGCAACCGCTTGTAGCTCGATTCGGGCAAAGCCTTGCCGCCAAAGCCTAAACATAGTTCGCTTAAATTTACCGTTTTGACTTTCAGCAAGGCTAACAAAAACAAAGCCAGAAATGAAATCCTGGCTCCATGCCAGTTCAATTGGGCTTGGAGGACTCGCCTTAATTCGCTATATTGGCTCATAGGGTTTCTGATGAGTGTCGTAATTCTGATGAAACCCTACCCTGCTCAATCTTTCAAGCTTTTTGTCCTGTACTTAGATCCAAACAGCCTAAACTCAACACGTATATTTGATCAGCAGGCCACTTAAGAATTCCTATTGCTTCAGTCACAGCAACCGCAATTGGATTATTTGCCCAAATACCACCATCAATCAGTCCTACACTATCCTCAGTCATGTGCTGTTGGAAGTAGGTTGGAGCAGCAGATGTTGCCAATGCAGCATCAACAAGTCGAGATTTATAGTCAGTTCTAAATCGTGGGTGATGAGGCGTTTTGTAGATATAAACAGACCGCGTTGTAGGGTTCCAGGCTGGAATTACTAATCGATGCTTAGCATCGGCTTTGTTGCATGATTAGAAAAACGACCAGACCTGCCTTAAGGTCGTCCTGGTATTAAGCTGCAACTTTGTAGCTATCAGGTTTAGCGATCTGGATCATCCGGTTGAGCGCAGCACATTTGATGAACAGTTCCACCGCTTGATTGTCAAATTGACGCGCGCTGAGATTGCCACCAAAAATTGTCTTAAAGCGAAACATGGTGGTTTCGGCAATGGAGCGGCGATGATAGCCAGAATCCTGCTTCCAGCGTTTGCGTCCATGTTTGCGGATGTGACGCAGATTTTCATCTCTCGCATGGGGCTTGCCTTTGCGATTACCATGCTGCCAGATTTTGGCATCTTTGCGCGGTGGAATCACGGCTTTGGCTCCTTTGGCATCAATTTCGTCATAGCAATGGCGATGGTCATAAGCACCATCGGTTGAAACCTGTTCAATTTCCCCTTCAATCTGTTCCAGGAGGTCTTCTAGCACTTCTCCATCCGCCACATTATTGGTTGTCACGACCATTGCCACAATCTCGCCCGTAGCTTCATCAACCCCTAGATGCAGTTTGCGCCAAGTCCGACGCTTGCTCACCCCATGCTGACGGGTTTTCCATTCCCCTTCACCATAGACTTTTACCCCAGTCGAATCGACCACCACATGACGAGCACCCGGTTTCGGCACAATCGGTAAGTCAATGCTCAGGTTCCCAATTCGCCGTGATAGTGTACTGTGGTCAGGCACAGGCAAGTCAATTTCCATCAACTCAAAAATTGATTCGAGAAATCCTTGACACTGTCGTCCAGCCAGGCGATAGACCGCTTTGACAGTCGCCATCGTTTGAATCGCAAGGTCACTATAGAGGACAGACGCACCTGGTTTGCCGCTCAAATCTTCGACCACCCACTGCTCCAGAACCGATTCCTCAATCCAGAAGGTGAGGCTTCCCCGTTGCTTCAGTCCAGCGTTATACTCAGACCAGTTGCGGATGCGGTATTGAGGTTTCATGGCTTGTTTTGGTTGTGGTGATTAAAACTTACCATGCCTCGCCCTCCGCAACTCCTCTTCATGCAACAACGCCCTTAGCATCGCCAATTCTTCCATCACCTAAAAGACCAACCAGCGTGGAGCGCAACCGTTCAGAACTATACTTACGACGGTAAAGCCATCGAATTGATCTGATCTTATTTACCAGAAAGATCTGAAGCAGATTCCCATGTTGTCCAAAGATCTCTGGGCCACGTTCTTCATACATTCGCAAAATTTCAGACGCGCTTAACCCTGCCCCCAAACCAAGAGCAATGATTCCTCCAGTAGACGTGCCACTGATCAGATCGAAATATTCCCCTATGGGTCTGTCCAATTGCTGTTCGATACCAGCAAGGAATGCAGCAGGGAACGTGCCTAAGATGCCTCCACCGTCGATCGATAAAATCCTGCGTTTATTAGGCAAGTTCATCTCCTCATCCCTTGAGATCATTGTGGTGTGCCCCTTCAAAAGAGCATTTTCTTAGAAAAGAATATTTTGCTGTCTATTATAGTTCACATGTATTGAGTGAGGGGGACTGTTTTTGGTGTGTCTGAGAACCGCCGAGCATCCCAAACGAATTTAATTCTGATAGCTTTTACTCTTGAGGATTCTCTCGCCACAAATCCGTCGTCTGCCGCAAACTGCAATACTGCCCACCCCCCAAAATCAAATGATCCAGCACTGGGATCCCCACTACTAATCCTGCCTGAAGCAGTTGCTTCGTCAAGGCTATATCTTCGGGGCTAGGTTCGACTGAGCCACTTGGATGGTTGTGCGCCACAATGATTCGGGTGGCTCCACGATGAATTGCCGCTCGAAACACCTCCCTTGGATGGGCAAGTGTCTCTGTTGCAGTCCCAATTGTCACCACTTGGGTACCCAGCAATCGGTGCTTAACGTCCAGCAGAACAAGCGCAAAGCACTCCTGGCTCCGCCACATCAGGTCTTGTGACAGTGCCTCGACAGCCACCCCCGGATCATCAATCACGACTCGTTTCTCTGGCTTAGGCAAAAATACCCGCTTCCCCAGCTCGATCGCTGCCACCAGGGTTGCTGCCTTCGCTGGCCCAATCCCCAGCACCGTAGTAAGTTCCTCCACGGTAATTCCCCGCAACCGTCTCAAAGGATCAATGCCACCAGCTCCTAGAATTTGGAGAAGGTGTTGTCCCAGAGCTAACGCCGAAAATTTTCCAATCCGTTGTCCTGTGCCAACCACAATCGAGAGTAATTCAGCCGTAGATAATGCCGAGGGGCCAGCATCGACGAGGCGATCGCGAGGGTGTTCCCCTGGCGGTAGATCATTCAGTGACACCCCAAATGAATGTTGAGCTAGGGGCGATTCGTAGCAATGACCTGACCAATTTTGCTCAGAGGGCGAAACCTCTAGCTGTATGTCCAAGGAGAGCTGCTCAAACTCGTCCTCTTCTCTATGGCTGTTCAGTGACGACATCCTCCTCCTGAGTCACGTTATTTGTTTAGGAGTTTGGATAAGGATTTTCTTCTGTCAATATTTTTCTGGCTTCTCGATATCGAACCTGTCATTCCTCGTAGCCTGCGAAGCAGGGATAGGGGAATGACAGGTACATTATGAAAATTCTTAACATTCACCCGTAACAAGGCACCCGGCATGGAATTGTTCCGAGCGGCATAACTCCCTGGTGCTTTCAGAACTGCTAGGGAAATCGCGCTCATTTGCTCACAGGTTTTACACAGGTGGCATTCAGCCCCTATGCAAAACCCATGACCAACTTCGCAAGTTATCCACCCCTTCGCTGTGGTTCCGGGTCGTCCTTTTGCCCTTCACCCCAGCTCAAGCGTGGGTAACTTTATTCCAACTGACGCGGTAGCTACCGCTATCCGCTCATGCCCTAATCCAGAGCGTTATCCTCATCTGCCACCTGAAACCCCTGAGAAGACAATCTGCTGATCATCCAGCTTCGTGCCTCATCCTCGTCCATATCCGCTAGCTCCATCAGGAACTTTTGCAAGATGACAGACAAGTCATGCCGCAGGTCATCAATTTCTGCACTAATGTTTCTCAACTCACTGTGCAACTCAATCACCTCATCCCGTAATGGCTGTTGGCTGAGAGCATCCAGGAAAAGTTCACGGATATACTCATGGAGACTCAATCGTTGATCTAAGGCTTGTCGATTGAGTTTTGCCGCTAACTGACCATCGATCCGAAAACTAACCGTTTTTGTAGAAAGCTGCTTTTTCATGAAACCTAAGCCAGCACTGCTGACCCCATTCACAGCAAGAAGTGTACGCACTCTCAAAGTGCAATCGCTGACAATCTGTATGCAGCCCCAAACCCAGGCACACCAAGGCTTCCGTCTGCTGACACACGACGGGGGTATTTCAGGTGTCCGAACCGTCCGTTAGGACATTCCACCATTTATTCCCCCCTTCTGAAAATTCGTTTCCCTGGCTAATTCCAGAGGATTCCGTTATCTATCCCTGTGTTTGTTGCTGAGCATTTTGGCTTGAATAGTTCCCCATAAATATCTCTTTCAGACTCAGGTTGGCACTCACCCCTCGTTCACTCGCCCCATGTCTATCTGCTTGAGAGAGGTTGGCATTCTGGAAGTCAGTATCGTAGAGATTGTTCTGCCAGAGCTTTGCTTGGGCTAACGAAGCCCCTGATAGGTCAGCTCTGGTTAGATTTGCCCAGGCTAGATCAGCACGATTCAGATTACTGCGATCGAGGAGCGCATCACTGAAATTGACCCCGATGAGTTTTGTTTGCTCCAGGTTGGTATCCGTAAAACAGGCTTGGGCACAATTCGCCTGCTCCATCCGGGCAAAGCTCAAGTTGCTGCCCGTGAGAACAGCCTTGCTGAGGTTAGCACCCTGAAATCTGACATAAGCGAGGTTGGCATGATCAATCAACGCTCCACTTAGGTTGGCACCGTTTAGGTTCGCACGGGTTAAGTTGCTTCCCGTCAGCAGTGCATGGGTGAGGTTGGTCGCCTGAAGTTTGGCTTTCCAGAACACCACCTGGCTCAGATTTAGCTCTGTTAGATCAACACCACGCAAGTCTACCTGACTCAGATTCGCACCCTGCCAAACTGCACGATGCAGGTTAATCGCAAGCCTCAGATCAGCACCTTGAAGGTTCAGCGAAGCCAGCTCAATCCCTTGTAGGTCAACGCCAATCAGACGGGTACGCCTAAAATCCCGCTGGTCTTGGCTTAGTGGTGCAGAGAAGTCCTGAAAGGCTTGCTGTAGCGAGAGTCTTAAATGAGACGGGGATAGCTGAGACGGGGCGTTTCATGAGACGCTTAAGTTCCCCAACTCAGAGCAAATCTCATGGAAACACCCCTCTTGTATCGTCAACTGCAAGACCAATTGCGTCAATGGGTCACGCCCAAAGACCAACGGCACCTCCAAGGGTTCGCTGAAATTGTCGCGGCTATCTTGCAATCCGGCAGTGCCTGTTTGGGAAAATGGATTCCCTATCTCAGTCATCGGGGATGCCAAGCCCGTGCTCACCTAGAACGGTTAAGCTACTTCCTCCACAATCAACAGATCAGTGCTGAGCAGTTTTATGAACCAATACTGCGCCATGTTCTGGCTGCGTTTGCTGGAGAACCTGTATTGCTAACCCTTGATACCAGTATGTTATGGGATCAATTCTGTCTGATTGAAATCTGCTTTGTCTGGGGCGGGCGTTCCTTCACATTGGCTCAAGTTGTCATTGAACATGGCAGTGCTACGGTAGGCTTTGACCAGTATCAGAGTGTGCTTCAGGGTGCCAAACGGGTCTTGCCTCACGGCTCTCAGGTCACCTTATTGGCCGATCGTGGCTTTGAACATGGCAACTTGATTCATTGGTTGGGGCAACAGAATTGGTCATGGGCGATTCGGGTGAAGTCAGACTTGAAGATAACGCTCTCGAACGGTTGCACTCAATCCGTTGAACAGCTATTGCCACCTGAAGCACAGGCGTACCTGTTTGAGAATGTGAAAGTTCTCGATGGCATTGCCTGTCATCTTGCCACGGCTAAGGTGCCCGATACCAAAGACACCTGGGCAGTGTTGTCTGACCAGTCACCTTCCCTGCAAACGTTTGCCCTCTATGGCAAGCGATTTGGTGGAATTGAACCGCACTTCAAGGACTACAAGTCAGCCGCTTTTAACGTGTTGCAATCGGGCTTACGGACGGCTCAAGCCCTGACCTGCTTATTCATGCTGCTGGATTGTGCCTCTCTGATTGCTTTGATGTTGGGCATGATGCTGGTGCAAGCTGGGGAGCGCTCACGCCTGGACTGGCATGGAGAGCGGGGTTTGAGTTTTCTGCAACTTGGTCTACGGGAGCTATCTCGGCTTTGCTACGAGCGATTGTCTCTGCCCAAACTCGTAGCATTACCCAACACAAACCCACGTTCTGGCTGCGCGTCTCTCCGTAAACGAGATGTCTTAGATTGTCGAATTGAATTCTCCAAAGTGGTCAAATTCTCATGATGAGACTGCCCTGAGTTTTCTGCACCACTAAGCTGGTCTTGGTAATAGTCCTGTTCAAATTCCTGGTGAATAAGGGCGCGTTTATGGAACGGATTCATCTCGGTTACGTTCTTCATACCAATTACCTGTTCATTAGAAACTGGAATTTCAAAGCATCTCGATTAGTTCTTGCGTTACAGATTGAAGTTGGCTGAGGTAGCGGTAGACTCGTTGATGCTGCTGGAGAAACACCATCGGTTGTTCAGCCCGTAAGCCCTGAGGAGAGAGGAAATGGGTATCGGTCAATTTCTTGAATAGATACTCCCGCAGGTAATTCAGTCTGCTGAGAACTGATGCTCCTTGAGAGCCTGCTGGATAAATCGGTTGGAGAAGCATCTCCAGGGCTGTAGTTTCTTGAGCGATTACCTGGATAGCTTGTTCAATTTCTGATGAGGAGTTCCAGGTTGATTGGGCTTGCAGTGTTTGAACCGCAGTGACGATGGTCTGGTGACTTGCTGTTACCTGCTGCTTCAGTCCCTCAGGATAGTTCTGCTTACGAGGAACCGATTCCATTGATACATTCTTCTCAGACAGCTCAATCAGCCGTAGCAGCGGTGGATAGGAGCATTGCCCCGTTTGGCGAATTGCTTCGAGGCAGAGAGCCAAAAACCGTTGTTGAGACGTGCGTTCCTGTGCTGAAGTGATGAAATGATTGCTGTTCATTGTGGTGAATAAGGAGACATCAAAATACTTGGGAGACTTTCGTGTGCGATCGCACCCTGAGTACCAAGGGCTTCAATAAGGAACTTTGCCATTGGGTAAGGTTGCAACATCCTGGTATTCCCGCTGCTGAAGCCCCTTGCCTGCTCGATAAAAAAGCTCTTCCCGCAATTGGTAAACTGCCGGATCCCAACTCCGCAACACATCCTTCCGTCTAGCAAAGGTAGCGACCTTGGCGATCGCTACACCGCTAGTTACGAGACTGATCACGAAGTAGAACAGGGGGAAGCCCAAATCAGCGAGGTCTCCGGTATTGAGCTTTTGAGTAAAACCCTGAAGTGACAATCGGCTTGCCTCAAGTCCAGAACGAATCTGACCATACTCATCAAAATAGGTGTGGTAAATGTCTGAGTGAACTGCTTTCAAATAGAGCAAAGCAGTTCCATGCCGATGAATCTCAGCCTGTTTCGCTTCCTGCTCCGTTTGGAGTTTGATGGCATACGCCTGAACCTCCTGTTCTAGCTGAGCTGCTTTCCGGCAAAGAGGTAGGTTAGTGGTTGGCACCTGGCTCCAGTCGCGATCGCGTTCACTCCAGGTTCCATAGGCTCGCTGATACAACAGGTCTCGATTGGGGTGATCCGGTGCTAAAGCGTGAAGCTCATCAAGCACTCCTTGGCAGTCTGCCTGAGCAGCTTTCAGCCACTCTTGGCGTTGAGCAAGATTTTGCTCTTGGAGGGTAGTGTCGAGAACCTTCTCCTGAATCAGTTCCCGCCCACGTTGCTCAGCCAGCCCTGATGAGTTGAGCAAGAGTTCTGTCCCTGGCCCCGCAGTCAGCGTGAGCACAACGTTCAGCAGAATAGTCCCCGCTAAAGCAGCGATCGCACCTTTGGGATGGCGGTTACGACAAGCAGCTTCTCCGAGAGCATTTCCCGTTTTGTTGAGTAGGATTCCCAGCACAACTGCGAGGACTGTACCGCTGCCGCCCATTCCCGCAAAAGCGTAATAAAGATAGGGATAGGTAGTCAAAATGTTGATGAGATTGGCAGTGCTGAGGATCGTTGCTGTTGTTTTTGCCTCAGTAACCAACTCAGGGGTGACGTAACTGCGACCATACAGCGTTTCTGCATCTGCCCACGCAATATCTGTCAGTGGTTTGAGCAGTTTCTTCCAGAGTGGTGGTTGCGGAAGTTTCAGTTCTCCTCTAGAAGCAGCAATTTCCCATAAGGGAGCTAAAACTGGTTCTCCCTTCAAATAGTCAATGATCTGCTCAGGGTGCTGCTCCTGGTTTTCGAGGATGCTGTGCTTTGAGTCATTTGAAGATAACGGCATAATTCTCTATTCCTTGAGATGTGAAGATGACAAATGAGGCGAAGTTAAATCTCAAAAAAGCGGTGAGATTTCTTACAGCGGTTACCGATTGGATAAGTCACACGGTTTGGCAGATTGAGAAGCTACTGTTTAGTGTTTCTCCGTGGCTTACTGACCTGAAAATCGCTATCGCTGTGGATTCCTAAGGCTTCACGCTCTTCATCCGTCCAGGGATTCAGTGAGGTTGTAGGGTCATCGTCACTGATGCGATCGTAGGCAGTTACATAGTCCACCCGTTTGACTCTCATCCTTTCAATTTCATCCCACCCATATGTGTGAAAGTGAATTCCTTCCCCAGGTCCAACAAAGTAACCATGCAATCCATTCTCTGGGCCAGGAGATGGAATGTTCATATCCATAAATTGTTGAGCTGTGACAGTGCGTCGATTGCCTATCCGCTCTTGTGTTCCTGAGGTGAAGGTGCTGCCTTGAGGTCCAGATGAGACTGAAGTGCTGTAGCTGGTATCGACATATTCGTAGTCAGAGAAGTACTCGCTTAAGAACTTAGCGGATTCAGAATCGACTCCCATAATTGCTTTCCATCGGCAAAGACCGAGGATTTCGCATGTCTTCTCTCGACCTAAAATCCTTAGTAATGCAGGGACATTCTGAGTAGACAAGAACGTACAGATTGATTTGGAACGACCTAACGCCAAAATGTCTTCCAGTTGAGGCAATTCACCCATTGCTGCTAATTCATCAATAAACATCCAGACACGACGATCCGAGTCATCAGGTAGCCCCTTAAGACCACTTGTTACGAAGCGGAACATGAGTTGGTTAATTCGCTTGAGGGTCTCTGGGAATTCAAAGTCACTGCCCATGATGAGGACATATTCCCCCTTAAGCCAGTCACGAATTGAAATCATGTCTTGAGCATGTTCCCAACGAGCAGCAACAATAGCGAGGGGCAGTAGATTTGACTGAATTGTTGTGATCACCTCGTTTTTCTGTCCCTTCTTCTCCTTAAAAAACTCCATGTATGCCTGATGGCGTGGGTGATGCTTCTCCAACAATTTCTGCATGAGCACTTTGTCACTACAAAACAGAATCAGATGACGCAACGTCCAGTTCGTTCCAAATATTTTAATGAGAACAACAATTACTGCTGTGATCAGCAATCGAGGAGCATCGATAAAATACTGATTGTCATTATTGCTCTCAGTCTCTGGAATCAGCACCGCCGCAAACTCCGCAGCACTTGCTTCACCTCGAATATCCTTACCAATTGCCCATCCGGTGCAACGACGATCGAGCGGGTTAAGGATTTTATAGGGGATACCTAGTGCTTCTAGAAACGGAACCAAACCTGCTGTCTGATCGGGCTTTGCATCGTAAAGCAACCCACGATGATTTGGGATAATGCCAATACCTGACAAGGCAATCGTCATCAGCACCTCTAGCCAAGTACTCTTCCCCATTCCAGGTGCGCCTAAAACGAAGTAGCCTAAGGATTCCTGAATCTTTTTGACCCACAGCTTTCCCCACGGCAGAGGATGATTTGCTACTTCAGTTAAACGGTTGCTGATATCGCCAGAGTATCGAAGCTTTTTCCCTCGTATCACTCGATCCCAAAGAACCCATTGCGATTCCACCAATGCCGCTGTTACTAATCCTGCTATAAATGCATATTCTCATCACTTCGGCAGGGTCAACTCAGTGACTTCGGCACTGGATTCTCACCCAACTTCGGCAGGGTTAATTTCGTCTGCTTCGGCCGGTCAATTTGTTGTAGATCAGATCGCATGTGAGATCACCTTTGCTCCAAACGATAACATGATCCCTCTCTGGCTGAATTAGGCGATGGCATATTCAGCCGTATCGGGTTGAACCGAACTGGTTAACTTTCGCATCGACTCTCCTTTGAGAGACAGTCTCAGCGCATCGTGAACAATGCGGTCGAGCATAGCATCAGCCAGGGTGGGGTCTTGGATTTGTTGATGCCACTGAGAAACGGGGAGTTGGGTCGCAAACAAACAAGCCGCTTTGCGATAGCGTTCGTCCAACAGATCGAGTAGATCGCGTGCCTGTTCCTGGGAGAGAGGATCGCGCAACCAGTCATCGAGGATGAGCAGGTTGAAGGTGGCTAATTGTCGTTTCCACTTAGGCAATGATCCATCTGCTTTGGCAAGTTTTAATTCCAACAAGAGGTCTGCGGTTCTGAAGTAGCGCACACTGTGTCCCTGCTGACAGAAGGCGTCTGCCAACACCGAAGCCAGGAAGGTTTTGCCCACACCTGTGGGTCCGACAAGGATCAATTGAAGGTGTTGGTGTAACCATTGTCCCTGTGCCAACTCCAGAAACTTCACCTTGCTCAAGCCACGAGCGACGTTAAAGTCAATGTCATTCAAACTGGCAGTGGTCGTCAGTTGAGCTTGCTTGATGCGGCGTTGCAACCGTTGCTGGGCACGTCGCCAGTGCTCACGTTCCACCAACAGTGCTAGTCGTTCATCGAAACTGAGATCGTGATAAGTGCTGCTGGTCTGTTGCTCACTCCAGGCTTCGAGCATCCCGACCAGGCGCAAGGCTTTGAGTTGTTCAATCGTAGACGGATTCATCATGAGAATTGATCCAATGAGAAATAGTTAGGAATAGTACTGAGCACCCCGGACGTTTGCATGTTCAACAACCGGAACGACTGGATTGTCATCCGCCAAGGGTTCTTTGTCCAACTGGGTTTGCAGCATGGAGCGGATGCGACGCAAACTGACAATGCCAAACACATTCGCCCGATGACAAGCCGCTTCCAGCCGCGCCGTGCCATACTGCGTTGCTAGAGACTGCAAACCTCGCACGGTACGAAACGCCTGCTCTTCATGGTCTTTGCGTTCAAACATTGCCTCCACCTGGCTTGTCGTGTGGCGTCCGACCTGTTGCGCCCAGGCTAAAAAGCGTTCTTTCGACTGGCGTTTGTAGGCCCAATGTTCAGGCGGCATATGGTCGGGTAGCGTCGTGTGGCGATGGGGCAGGCGGCAGCGTTCGTGGGCAGCAATCCGCTTGCCATCGTGAAAGATTTCGACCATTTGCTCAGACACCTTGACTCGCACTTCGTGCTGCACAAACCAATAGGGGACGGAGTAATAGTGCTTTTCGACCTCAATGTGATAGTCCAGGTTGACCTTCGCTGTCTTCCAGTGGGCAAACGTGAAGGGTTGAACCGGTAAAGGAGAGAGGGCAGGTTGGTCTACTTGCTCAAACAATACCCGTCGCGACACCCCATAACCGGGCATCGTCCGCTCATTTAACGCCTTCAGCCTCTGGGCAATAGCAGCATTAAGGTCGCTCAGTGTGCTGAATTGCTCGTGCCGCAACGGTGCCAGCACTTGTCGTTCTACCTCCTGCACTGCCTTTTCGACCTTGGCTTTGTCACGCGGTTTGTACGGTCGAGCCGGAATAATGGCGACCCCATAGTGCTCGGCGAACTCCTGGTAACTCGGATTAATGCCCGGTTCATACCGACAAGGGTCGGTGACCCCGGACTTGAGGTTATCCGGCACAATGCACTGCGGCACACCACCGAAAAACGCTAGTGCCCGCTGGTGCGACCCAATCCAGTGCGGTAATTCCTGCGTAGGTGTAGCTTCG
Organism: Pantanalinema rosaneae CENA516; assembly: GCF_050753385.1. Lineage (NCBI taxonomy): Bacteria > Bacillati > Cyanobacteriota > Cyanophyceae > Leptolyngbyales > Leptolyngbyaceae > Pantanalinema > Pantanalinema rosaneae. The sequence continues at coordinate 73,702 of NZ_JBLZFZ010000011.1, read as the reverse complement.
GCGTAGGTGTAGTTGCTCGCTCCCAAACAGGCGACAAAGATTTGGGCTGCCATCACTTGTCCGGTTTCCTTGTCCTGCATGGGCACCGTCAGCCCGCAGTAGTCCACAAATAGCTTGTCACCTCCCTTGTACACCTGCCGCATCGACAACTGGTGCCGCACCCGCCACTGGTTGTACCAGCGGCAAAAAGTGGCGTAGCTACAGTTCCATTGTCCTTTGTCCAGTCCCTCCTGCCACAGCAGAGCTAGCGTCACGCCTTTATGCTGTAATTGGGCATCTACCGCACTAAAGTCAATCGGTTCCGCCCGCTGTTCGGGGTTCTGTCTTCCTTTGCCCAGCGCCGCTTGCGCCTCACTGTCACTCAACTGGGTCAACTCGGTATAACTCAGGTTCTTGGCAGTGGCGCGACGAATGTAATCTTGCACGGTTGAGCGTGCCACCGCACAGCTTTGGGCGATCTGGCACTGGCTATAGCCCAGATCGTGAAGTCGCAAGATCTCTCGAAATTTTGCCACAGGCAGTAATCCTCCTTGTTGCTTCCGTTTCATATCCCCGCTACCTCCGCTTGTCGTTGACAGCGAGTGTAAAGGGGGTGCCGAAGTTTGTGAGAATTACCTGCCGAAGTTCGTTGGGAATGGGGTGCCGAGGTTTGTGAGAATCACCCGCCGAAGTTCAGTGAGAATCACCTGCCGAACTTTGTGCGATTTTGCAATAAAGACAGCAAACACCAAAGCGAGTTTAAGACTGATACTGGGAAGGAGAATAAGACTAAGGCTTAGAGTCCCAAACCCAGCACCAATCACCGCAAAGACTGACAGTCCCCAGAAATTCAACGGGATTAGCCCTTCTTGCCAATTCTTGAGAGTAACCAATACAGAAATGGCCTTGAAGATGACGTAGGAACTCCCTGCTGAACACAATAAACCAACGAAATGACCAACAACATTGCCAGGATTAAAGAATGAGAGTTGAAACAGATTCAGAAAGAGGTCAGTCACTCCTGCACCGAGTGCATAAATGCATGGAGCGGTGATGATGATAAAGAGGCTGGCTACTACCCCCCTACCCCATGCAGGAAATTTTTGTACAGACTGAAGCATCCTTGTACGAAGATCTACGGTTTGTTTGTTACGCATATTCGCTGTCCTTTTTCAGATGAAGAGGAATGTGTCACTGAAACTGTTTCCAATAATGGATCTGAGCTACTTTTGTGTTTGGATAGAACCAACCCAGAAGAGCCAAAATAATGAAAAAGACAATGGCTGTTGTTCGCTGAAGTAACGGAGGTGTCGTCGTAAAGTGAACTAGCCCCCAATATTCACCAATGCTGACCAGGAAAGGTAATAACAGCCTGATAATCGACTGAATCAGCCAACGACACCCACAAGCCATGATTTGGAGAGACTGAAATCTCAACAAAGACCACTCATTGAAGAAGCCATCGAGATACATCCCAAACCAAAATGTGAGGTAGAGAAGCGTTATCACCTTGAAGAAAATGCTTTGCACCAACTCAGGACTAATCCAACCGAATGCGAGGTTATCTCTGTAGGGCAGAACGCTGATTATTGCGAGAATAAATGGATATAAGCGTGCCCAGAGTACGATTAGCCCTACAGTTGAGGCTAATCGCCGAAGAAATGTAATCATAGGCTTATGAGCGAATGAAGGGATGGAATTCAGAATCACGGGATAGGAAGAACTCGTTGTGTCAGGAATTTATTGAACCAACGAGTTACTTCCTCTTGTTAATGGGCGGCAGCAACGATCATGATGGTTGCTATCAAGAGTGCTCCAGCAATACCACCGATCGCAGAAGTGACAAGGCACCAGAGCAAAGCTGTTTTGAGAGAAAGAGAGATTGCACTCTTATGGCGGTTCTGATGCCGCTCGATTTCAGATAATTTCTGATTCAAAATAGTGCTTAGCCGTTCAGCAGTGACATAGAAGCTGTGATTCAACTCCTCGTGTCGATGGAGACTCATTTCGACCTCTTCATGAAGGGCTAGTAAGACGGCTTTAATACCTTCCCTCAAACCAGCCAATTCTTCTGGAATTGGCTCAACTGACATCTGGCAATTGGTGAGAGCCGCGAGTGCCAAAAACATCGGATCACTCTTATCAATGCCATGATGGTGAAGAATTCGGAGAATTTTCTCTCTTGCTTCTGGACTAGCCCCTGCAAGCACATCGTTGAACAAGTCATGATCGCCAGCCCCAGGTCGTTTAGGGCTTTTCATTACTCAATATTCCTGTGCTTTCGATTTGGGCAAAACTTTTCTGAAGGAACTTGTACACCCGTTGCCGTGATACCAAATCAAACTTGGGATGTTGCAGTGCCTGTGTAAAGGTAAGTTGATGCTCTTCAATCAGATTCCTCTCAGCATAGGGAAACTTCGGCAAATCGATAACTGGAATGTCATACTCCGTTATCGCAGCTTGTACCTCATCATCTTCATCCACATGAGTCCAACTGTCACAAAGCCCATAGTTCCTAACCAGGCTGTGCTTCATGTAGGGACCTAGCTCTTTGAGTGATTTGATGAAGAGCTTTACAGAGTCGTATCCACCATTCGTGACGTACCAATGATAAAAAGTGATGTTGTGTTCCTGCGCTAATTCATAAAGATCATCTTCCAAAAACCATTCCTTCATAGGTTGATGAACCTGAGCAGGGAGATTACAAATCACTAAGGATGAATCAATAGCTGCCTTGAATAAGGCATCAGCTTTGGTACGTCTTCTAGGGTCTTCACTGAAGTAAGCAAACAGAACATCAACGGTATTGCGATAAATTCGTGCCGTATCTGGGTTAACGCGATCGCACTCAGCTAAAATAAACTGAAGTTTCTCTGCCAAGCAGAATTCCACAAGGACGCGAGCAAAGAACGATTTACCTACTCCTCCTTTGTCCCCTCCAACAGAGCAAATTTTTCGCTGCGGGTTGATGGAAACTGTACGTGCTAGTCGCTTATCCATTGAAACTACCTCCAATCATTCAAAGATTTTCAAATTCAGACTCGATATCGTCATATTGAGAGTTGCGTAACAACATCTCGCGTCGTTCTGGCGGCATACTTGTAGACTTTGGTTGACCTTGGAGCAATGCTTGAGGGGAGTTTGCCGCATATTTCTTTGCATAAGCCATGTATTTTCGTAGGGTTCCTGACGCAATACTCACGCCTAGCTTTTTCTCAAAGATCAAAGCGAGTTCATCATAGGTCTGGCCCCGTTCCTGAGCATGTTTAAGAATGAGGTAATGTTTGACCACAATGTCTCGCAGTGTTGATCTCTGTTGTCGCCGAGGCTTAGCCTCCAGAGATTCAAGTTCTTTCAGAAAAGCGGATTCTCTCTCTGCATCGTCTCCAATTCCAATGTTGGGACGAATTGACATAGTTGAGCCTCTCTATTTAGATTGTCGTTGCCGTTTCTTAGTGGATTGATTGCTCTCCAATTTGAAGAGAAAAGCCTCAATAGCACGCTGATGTGCTTGTGGATCGCCTCGGTGAATAGCCCAGTCAACAATCAGTTCTAAGTTGTAGCGCACCAACTTTGGACCAAGATAGAAATAGTGAATGCCTTCGATCCAGAATTGTTTACGGTAATTCTTTAATGTCGAATTACTCACCGAGATGGCAGCAATAATGCCTTGCTTCGCAACAAGCGTTGCAGGTAGGTTTGCAGCATCGATTGATTGAACAAGAGCGGCAACATGGGAGCGATCAATTGATTCATTTTCAGTTTGTGCTGTTCTAGCTTGCATAATGATTCAAACGCTAGTAGATGGATATGGCATCTGCACCCTACGTAGCTTATGTACACTCATTTCTCAGGCTTTCTGCTAGGCAGACGTGGTTTACAAACACCAGGAAGGGAGGTTATGGGTGTACACTTATCTGCAACTAATCTCAGTTCACTACTCAGGCTTTGCTCTGAGAAGTAAATCACCTCAATGCGCTTGTTTAGCTCTTGTTTAAGCTTCCTGAGCGGGTACGCATAGTCCGAGTCACTGCTTACAACCACAAGTGTCTTGACGAAAGGCGCGTAGAGACTTGCATCTGAGATCAGCCATGTATCAATATCCTTCCTGGTTCCGGAATTATCTGATCGAGGCTGAACAACTCGTGGGCTAACCTGATAGCCAATTCGTCGCAAACTCTCCACCTTCTCCTGTTGATCTGGACGAATCACTAAATAGGCAAAGACCCCCAATAGTTTATCTCCATCTCTAGTAAGTTGGTGGTAAAGTTGCACATCGTCAATCCAGATTCCTTCATGTTGTGCCCTTGTATAGATGTGCGTTAAATCAACGAGTACGGCGCGATCGTGGTATCTAGGCTTAGCACTTCTAGGTTGCACATCTAGTGAATGAGTAGGAGGAAGAGATATCTCTGGACACCTTTCCATCTTCAGTTCACATGTAAGCGATACATCAAGCCCCAAAATTGATACATTCAAAGCAATCTGCCCGATCTGAGCATGACTAGTAAACAAGTTTGTGTTTCTCCTCAGCGAACGTTACTGGTTTTGTTGCGGCTATGTGAGTCTCATGACTGTGAATTCAGCAGTTCTTTTTGCCTCTTTCAGCAATCGCTTTTTGATTTGCTCGATAATTCAGAATTGCACATCCACAATGGTTTGTCTGGGAGAATAGGGGCTTTAAGGATGGGACTTTAAGCGTTGAACCATGAATTCGCTAGAATCATCTCTAGAAAAGCTTTGTAGCAATCGATCAACATCATTCTTTGACTGAAATATCTCATAAATTTAAATTCGTGCTCCTTGCTTAAAGTCCCCGCGACTTTAAGCACAGCGAATGTGGTGAGATGTCTATAACCGAAACTTTTTTATGAAACTATCCGGATCGTCAAACCAATTCTCTGTATATAGGGAAAATATGCATCCCCTACATGTTGATCCATGAACCTTGATGAGCCAAAACGTAACCGTGATAGCTTTTTCATAACTGACGAGGCGAGAAAACTCCTTGAAGAGCAGAGGGAAAAGTTAGCCACACAGGAGGAAATAAATCATGTGTCCTTTGAATACCTCCAAAACTTGATTGCAGAAAGTAATGGAGGCGTAGATAAAAACAGGACAGTTATCTCAAATATATTTGGACAGAAAAAACGTGCTGAAAGGCATTCAATTCAACTACTTTTCTCTGCATTAAATCTAGAACTCAAAGAAGAATACCTTACTCGAACTCCTCCACAGAGATACTCCGATTCAAGCCCTGAAACTGGCTTTTTTGTTAGAGAGAAACCTCATGACATCGACGCATATTCCAGTCAAGAATCTCCACTGGACACTTTAGTTTCCGCAAAACTATCCACCACCACAAAACAAAAAAGCTTCAATAATTGGCTTATTGAAGACCGCATTACTCCGTGGATAACCGCTTCAAATGGTCTTCAATATCGTGTCTTTCGTCTCCGTGAAAAGTACCTTAATCGTATTGATAGAGGAAAATGTTATGACATCAGGTATCTCAGTACTGATGAACAGAAGGCACTTCAATCAAAACTTTCCCGACATAAGAAGGTGGTTGATCTGCTTACCGAGCGACAAGTCAAGGGTATTCCCGTAAACCGCACTGCCCTCCTCGATAATCCAGAGGAACCTTATGAGTGGTGGGTTATTGATCAATGGATTGAAGGGGACACCGTAGAAACATTGGTGAAGAACAAACAATTCTCTCGGACAGATATCCTTCCCTTTGCTCGTTGTCTTTTAACTACACTGCATGAGCTTCATACCGCAGGTATTATTCTGCGAGACCTCCATACACGATCAATAGTTATCAGAACCGATAAGCAACCATTTGTCCTCGACTTCGAGCTAGCAAAGATCATTACTGGAAAATCATCGGTGGCCAATCGAGGACTAATAGCTAATCCCTTCCGAGCGCCAGAGCTTGTAGAGGGGGATGAGAACCCGACCGTGGAAGCCGATCTCTACAGTTGGGCAATGATCCTCGTTGCGATCGCCACCGAAAACCTGCAACCCCAAAGAGCCGATCTCCCTCACTGTATCAATGTGCTCCCTAAAAAGCTCTACCAGCAGGTAGCGGCTTGTCTAAGTATTCTTCCTGACGAAAGACCTCACTCAGCGAAGGAAATATCAAAAGCTCTATCTTTTTGGCGTTTAGGAGGAACCAGGGGTAGGACATGACGTATTCATCTAGCGGCAAGAGTAGTCCAGGTGAAGGGTTGATAGCTCGTGAGCATACCCCTTGGATCGGGGTTCACGCCATGACTGAATTTATGTTCTGCCCACGAGCTGGTCTCATCGCGTATGAGTTAGGACAGGAGGACGATGGAACCAGGGGTAGGACATGACGTATTCATCTAGCGGCAAGAGTAGTCCAGGTGAAGGGTTGATAGCTCGTGAGCATACCCCTTGGATCGGGGTTCACGCCATGACTGAATTTATGTTCTGCCCACGAGCTGGTCTCATCGCGTATGAGTTAGGACAGGAGGACGATGACGAGTATTACGAAGAGCAGCGAACGAACCTCCAGTACTTACCCTGTTACAACTCCAGTGAAATAGCAACAAGACTAAACTGGTCTATAAATGAACTGCGAATTCGCGTAGCAAAGAGAGACGAATCACTACTTCAGCAACAGCAACTACGAAAGACAAGATTAATTGTAACTTCAGTCATAGCTTTTGTCGCAACAGTTGTTATTTACTTCTTAGGCTTCAATTCATGGTTACACCTTCTAATTGCTGGTATCGCCTATCTTTTTGCTCTTTTTCGTATCCCTAAAGTGTATTATTCGGATTCAAATATATCTTCTTTAGAATCAGATATAAAAATTCTACAAGCAAGACGAGCTGCCGCGTTGAGGGCAAGGCCAAAAGAACCTAATGAGTTAACTGATAATGAATCTGTAAATTGGTGGGATCTACTCGCTGCTGGGTTTGAATCAGTTTCTTATCAAGAGCCGCTCCGAGACCGCAAATATCGAGTAGCAGGAAGACCGTGGCGTGTCCTTAAGAAAGGGTCTTTACGTATACCTGTATGGAGACGGAGAGATGAGAATGCGTCAACGCGGAAGCTGAAAGGACAGCACTATGCTCGTATGGCTGCATACTGCCATCTCCTTGAAAAGGTCGAAGGTGGACGTAGCCCCTACGGTATTATTCTGCTTGGGCGAGAAGTGTATGAAGGAATTACTGTCTCCAATCGTGAAGGATCAGGATCGCGTGCTGCATTTCACAAAGGTTTAAAGGAAGCTCGGCACATTGTATCCTCAGCCAAAGGTGGACAAACCCCCTCTCCCCCCCAAATCAACGAAATTGTCTAAACTGTCCAAAAGGAAAGCCTTTTGCCTATCGAGAGGGCGAGAGTAATGCAAGAACCGGAAGGCTAAACTCTCCAGTGAATTTCCATATTAGTGGTCTTGATCGCCGCCCCTATCACAGCGAATGTGGCGATCGCTTCAAATGGTTGCCCCCTCATGAAAAAGCATCAGACAAGTATCTCCAATAACTTCCTCCACGCACAATTCTTTAGATCCATGTCCCGATACAGCAATTACACGGGGAGATATGTACTGTGAATGAATGGGGTAGGAAATATCTTAAAAAACTTGATGAGCCAGAAGAAGTCCGCTGGCACGGAAAAAGCTATGACGTCACCCATACTCTAACTCTTGGGAAGAAGACCTATTACATCGTTAAAGACCTTTCAAGGAAACGTGAACAGTATATGGCGTTCGATCGATGGAGTAAAAACAGAGGCGAGATGTGGTGCATCTTAGGTATTGATGGCAAAAACCTAGATACCAGAAACAGGAATCGACCGCCAGGACTCATTGAGAAACTGAAACGCTTGTCGGGAAACGATGGCAGGCTTCCCGTTATTTATAGCTACTACCGGATAGGCAATGAACGAGTTTACCTCGTTACCTCATGGACTGACGGTGAAGACTTAGGACGCTATTTAAAACGTGTCCAAAACGGCCATCGCTGTGAACGTGAGGGAAATAAATGTATTCAGAGAAAGCTGATATGCGCTGAGAAGCGTGAAACAGGGATAAAATGTGAACCTCGACCGACTGCCTATGAAGTTTGTCTGTTAATGATCAGTCTTGCCCATGGACTACGACAACTTCATCGACTAAATATAGTTCATGGTGATCTTGATCCAAGCAATCTGATTCTTCAACGTAACCCCAACCGACTCGTGATGATCGATTTTGGAAGTGCGTGGCTTGTAGAACACACTATGAATCGAGATCCTGGAGATGGGACTCATCCCAAGTACCGAGCACCAGAACTACTATCGAGAAAGTCCGAACAAGGCTTTGCTGATGATCGCAGTGATCAGTTTAGTTTTGGTGTCATTTGGTACGAACTTTTAACGCTCACGTATCCTTATGGAGGATATGGGGGATACTTCGATAACTTAACCGAAAAAGACATCGAAGGTATGGAGAAAAGGTTCCAACCTCCAAGTCATGCAGCCAGCATTCTTAACATTGACAAGAACCGACTTCCAGTTAATGCGTGGCACCTGATAGACAGAATAGTTAAACGTTGCGTAGCTATCGATCCTGAAAAGCGTTATCAACGAGAACGTGACCTCCTTGATGACGTGGATGAGCTTCGTCATATGATACGACCAAGAAGGTTAGAGGATGAGGAGTAATCGAAGCGTCAGATTAAGTTTTGATTATTACAGATAATCAGATATGAAATCGGGGGTGCTACCTCTCTTGCTCCAGCCTTCGTTCTTCAAGCTTAATTGCCAGTTCATTTGCTTTTTCCCAGCTCATTTGCCGTGCAAGCTTCAGGGATGCTTCCACCTCTTTATCCAGAGAATAGGTAAACACTCTCGTCTCAGACTTTGCTCGCGATACCTGTACCAGGGCTGCATCCCGTCCTTTGCCCTGGGTAAGGACATAGGAATGCCTCACCTCCATATTCCTGGCATCAGTCGTCGTTACGGCATACCCTAGCTCAATCCCGGAATAATGCCGTACATTAATCGCTTTCATTTTTCCGGTATCTAGTCGCACCAGCGCAACCTTAGTAATCGGGTCAATATGGTTCACGGTTCCCATACCGTTCTTCATCACGCCATAGGTGCGGGATGTTTCCTGGAACCTAATCCGCTCTCCTCGCCGGATATGTTCCGCACCCACCCGCACGGCAGAGTTTCCGAGATACCCTGCCTCAACTAACCTGGCTTGAGCCAAACGGTTAAGAGTCTGAACATCCTCCTGAGTCTCAGCAATGATGAGGTGGTCGTGAGGTCGCTTCATCCCCCGCTCTGACCATGCAGTAATCACAGCCAACATTGCAGCCTCTTTAGTCTCAGCGATGGAGAGCAGCCCTCGGTCAGCCAATAACTCCAGTGCTGTTTTCGCCTGACCTTCCCCTACTTTCTGCACCACCTGTTGTGCCCACGGCTCTTCCTGGCGGTGAATCCTTTTAAGTTCTACGGTCCCTACGTTCTGGGCGATCGCCTTTAGTGCCCCGCTATGCTCATACGCCTGGGGTTGCTGTAAGTCTCCAGAAAGCACCAGCTTGGCACCTGCCCTTTGTGTCTCATCAACTAACTGCTTCATATGAGAAACACCGATCGCTTGAGCATTATCGACGACTACCACGGTCTTTGTAGACAGAGGCGACTCAACAACGGAACGGCTACCGTAGCGGCGCTGACTCTCTGCTGCCCTCTCGATATCCCACAACAACTTCGAGAGCGTCACACTTTGCTGTTTCTCCCCCACAAAAACCTTGGAAAGAAAACTCTGCTGTCCGATACCAGTTTGCTCTGTAAGCCGCTGGGCTTGTCTACCTGATAAGGAAACTCCTACCACTTCATACCCCTGGCTTTTCCAGATTTGATAGGCAGCAGCCAAGGTATGAGTTTTTCCTGTTCCAGAAAGCCCACAAAGCACCTTAATTCGCCCTCTAGCCGTAATCGCGTCAAGTGCCTGCGTCTGCTCATGGGTTAGACGATGATTTTCTGCTGTCGATCGCACATAACGAGTCGAAACCCGAAACGTAGTATCTCGCTCCAACTTTCGCACCTGAGCAAGCATCTGCTTTTCCAAGTTATAGAGCCGTTTGTTAGCCCACCGTTCATCCCGATCAATCAGACCCAACGCCACTACTTGTCGAGAGGCAAGATACTTATCGGTGAGTCTCAGCACATCGTAGCTATTCAATCCTCTGGTTTGAGCCGCTTCAGCAATAGCCCGCACTATATCGCGTCGGGTAAAGTGGCTCTGATGACGCACAACGGCGGTTGCAGCTTCCCTCAGTGTTCGCCACTCCTGCCACTTCTGCCGGACTGTTGTTCGTTCTCGTGGAGCATGGAGAAGTTTAAGTGCCTGTTTCTGACCAAATCCATACTGCTCACTGGTCTCTTGCCACTGAGCAAATAGTTCACTTCGAGCAATAGCTATTTCCTTTCGTTGCCTGGTTGCATAGGCAATTTTCTGGGCTTCGATCGCATCCTGCGGATTTGCTGCCTCAATCTGACGACGACGTGAGGAGAAATGATTCATCAGTTCCTGATAGACTCCTTCTTCACGGGAGAAGCCTTTTAGCTCAAACCAGCTCTTCTCACGTTGGAGAGAAATCCCTAAGCTCTGTTGCAATTGTGCTGCAAACTCTGCCCGGTACACGGCTCCCGCTGCCATCTTGTGACGGTAAAGTGCTTTGGCATAAGGGTATAGGCTTTCGATCCTCCCACTGGCTTTTTCATAAACCATCGGTAAGGCGATCGCATGGGTATGCAACAGCGGATCAGGAATGGAATTTGTCCCTTCCCTGCTACTCCCCTGCTGAAAAGAGGCAATAATGAGGCTTTTGTCGCCGCCAAATGCTTCCTGCTCAAGATACGCAATCGCTTTTGCAATCGCCTGAGCATGGGCCTGCTCAATGATTAGTCTTGTCACTACGTCTGCCACCATCCAGAGCAGGCTTACACTTTTGGGGGCAGAAAAGGTCAGTCCCAGCCTGGTACTCGTCGTATTTCCTTAGCAGGATGAATGAGTGTCTTCTCACCTATCGAGAAGTCTTGAGTCAGACTAAGGAAGTCAGAACGTTTAACTCGACCAGCAAGCCCAAGAAAAACGGCACCTGCTGTCTCAAGCCATCGACCTGGTGGCTCGCCCTTCGTCGTCGGATCAAACTCATCCTGTTTTTGTGCTGTATCAATGTAGTAGCGGGGAGATTTAACTCTCGCAATTGCAAGCATAAATCAATCCTTTTTCAACAACTCAAATTCTATTGTATCTGCTAAGATAAAACCGTTAGTGTAATGCTTTTTCTTCTGATTTCCCCTTAGGAAATCATCTCTCGAAACGTTTCCCGTCAAGCATTACCGGGATAAGAAAACGGAACGTTTCTCGCTCTTTTTTCTGGTATTTATTAGCGGAAATATTGCCAGGAATTATTTCCGAGATAGTCTGTGGAAATCCTCTAAAGTACGCAGCATCTCCTCGTCATCCCTAAACAGTTCTCTGATAAAAAGCAGTACTGTTTTTCCGCAAAAAATCACAAGAAACGTGCCGAAACCTTTTCCTAGAAAAAGCACTGAATTCTTGTGCAGAAGTATGCCTCTACCAAATTGCTAACTAAAGCAACCGGAATATATCGCGAAATTCGTCGCGCCATATTCTGGCAACAAGAACACACTCCAAAACTGGAATGTGTTTTTGGAAAACATTAACGTAAAAAATAAGGAGAAAAGATGGAAAACATCTACGAACGACTATTGCCTGTATGTAGCTTCGCTATCGGTGTGTACTTCCCTTCCATAGTGAATGGAGCAGCGGACTGGTTAGAGCGGTTGCGTCCAGGAAAGAAGTTGCAAGCAGTGCATGAGACCCTCAATGTCATTGCAACTCATATGGAGAAATTGCCCAGCTCTAGCTCCCTGACCGATCTCACGGGTCAGGTCGAGAAACTCGAACGAGTTATCTCTGAACGGTTCAGTGCTAGGCAGCTACGCCAAAAAACAAAAGCCACACCGAAGCACGTTACTAAGCACGTCAACGGTGCAGATCTTGAGTAGGTTTCTGAACTGATACTTCAGTAACCCCAAAAACTAGGGATTCAGCCAATTGGTTGAATCCCCCTTTTCATTGGAATAAAAATATGAATAACACAACTCAAATCCTTGCTCAACAAGATAAGCATTATAAAAGAAAACCCCTCAGTTCCGAGGTCTTGGAAGCTATCCAAAGCCTTCAAATCTGCCTTCATGAGGATAGAGCCGAGTATGCATGGTTAAATCCAAGAGAGCGCCAGCACTATATTGGGAAAGCCATCAAGGTGCTTATGTCATTAAGCTTTGATGATTTCCTAGAGCACATGAGGCGTGGATGGCTCTTGAGTGATCTATGCCATTCTGGATGGATAACACGATATCATCGGTTCTCACTTCTCTTCCCTCATTTCCTACTCTCCGACGGAACAAAAGCGGTAGCTGATCATGGAGGTCTTCAATGGTTATTTGAGAAGATCGCTGTGCTCCAAAACTACCCAACCGTCAAGTATCATCCGAAACGGAACGAGCATCAAGTATGGCGACTGAAAGGAAGCTCTGGCAATCCGTCCGTTCTTACTTGTGAGTATGAAAACAACAAAGTTATTTATGAGGAAAGTATGGGCTTTACTAACTGCCCTCATGACTTCCTAGAAATATGGGTGCAATCAACCTGTTTCGCAGAAACACCAGAAGCAACAGCCCACATTGCACTCTTACCTGTAGAGATCTAAGGAATTATCATCCTTAGCGCACCTAGCACTCTGGTAGCCAGAAAAGAGGTCTGCCAGATCCACAAACAATAAGGTGCTGCACCGTAGTTAACGATGCAGCCAAGAAATCGAGTTGCTGAACTGGTACTTCAGCAACTCATCAACATGCGGGGATTTAACCAATTGGTTAAATCCCCATTTTTATGGAAATCGATATGAAAAATGACATAACTCAAGACTGTGATCAAGTTAATACTGACATCTCAACAACCAGGTCATGGGTAGAGGCGAACAGGAAAAGGCAAGGGATCCTCAGGTTCTCCAGCCTTTCGTCCTACACAGAGGAAACGGTTATGGAAGATGTAACGCAGTTGACTCTCGCAGATATCGAACCTGTAGAAGTCGCTTATGAGGTTAAAGTCCTAGAGGTTGCGCGGCAGATGGCGCGTATTTTCTGGAAACATCAAAAACTACCAAACAACCAAGCCAAAATTCTGATGCAAAAGGAGTTTGGTGGTTCAGATGCGGAAGGAAAATGGCAGTGGAAGGATGCTTACGAAGCCCAGGAAGTTTCGCTGGTGTTCATGTTGCCGTATTACATCGAGCACCTGAGGAATCTCCCAGCTATGACTGTACTTCAGCAGTTTGCTCGTTTGGAGAGTTTAGGTCTCACACATACTCGTCGTAGTGAAGAGGCGATCGCAATGCAGCAGTTTTCAACACCGCTGCAATTAGCATATGTTGCCTCGCACTGTGCGCGAATTCGTGCAGAAGACCTCGTGTTAGAACCATCAGCCGGGACTGGCATTCTGGCTCGGTTCTGCTCATTACGGGGAGCTGAAGTCGTTCTCAATGAATTAAGCGATCGCAGACGACAGCTTCTTAAGCTCTTGTTTCCTAAAAGTCCAATCTACCCGTTTAATGCGGAACAGATTCATGACTTTCTACCTGAGACAATCCGCCCGTCGGTTGTACTGATGAACCCTCCCTTTTCGGCTTCCCCGAAACAGGACAGGCGGAATCCTCAGGCTACAGGGAAACATGTGCGCTCAGCGTTCCTTCGACTCACGCCAGGGGGACGTATGGTACTGATTACCGGACATTGGTTTTCTCCTACTTCCTCATTCTGGCAATCAGCTTTTGCTGGACTGGAAGATCAGGTGTGTGTGCGAGCAACAGTCGTGCTGTCGGGTGAGGTCTATGCCAAACATGGCACTTCGATCGAAACTCGATTGACGATCATTGATAAGCAAGCACCTGAGGGAGAACCTGTCACCCTGGACATCGGCACGGAATGGATAATTCTGCCCGTGAATCAGCAGCCAACCAAAGTGCGATCGCTAGAGATAGCTAAGGTTGCTTACTTGCTGAAGTCGCTTCCCCCACGAAGTGAAGTTCAGCCAGTGAATGAGGTCTCTGCCCCAGAGGTGATTTCTGTCCCAGAACTCGACATCTGTCTGAAACGAAGCACTCGCCCAATTGAGGAGTCTGCGTCGGTTACGGAAGTACTGCCTGAGCCGGAACCACCACTCTCGGAGTCCCCTGCGGCAACCCCTATCTCAATCTGGGATGAGGTCACTGAACTCCAGTACACCCTCATTAAGGTGACTGAGAAGAAATCCTTGGAAGCGACGCTCTATGAGGTTTATCATCCTCAACGCATTGCGATTCAAGGGGCAAAACCTCATCCAACGACATTGTGTGAGTCCGTTGCTCTGGCATCAGTGCGTCCACCTGCACCAACCTACCGTCCTCGGCTACCTAAACAGGTAATTGAGGGGCTGTTATCAGAGGCGCAACTGGAAAGTGTAGTTTATGCGGGTGAGGCTCATACGCAATTTTTGAGTGGAGCCTACAAGGTTGATAAATCGTTTGACTCGGTTGAAGTTTGTAGCAGCGACGATCCCGATGCGGTGCGATTCCGCAGAGGATGGTTTCTGGGAGACGGTACGGGGTCAGGCAAAGGTCGCCAAGTTGCTGGTGTTATTTTGGACAACTGGATGCAGGGGCGAACCAAAGCACTGTGGGTGTCAAAGTCAGACAAACTGATCGAAGACGCTCGGCGGGATTGGTCTGCTTTAGGAGGTGATGAAGCCCAGGTTTACTCGCTGTCACAGTTCAATTTAGGAACCGACATTTCTCTCGCTCAAGGCATTCTGTTCACAACCTACGCTACGCTGCGCGGCACCAGTCGGCAGGGTAAAAAGTCACGGCTAGAGCAAATCATTGATTGGCTTGGGTCTGATTTTGAGGGGGTGATCGCTTTTGATGAAGCTCACGCGATGGGTAATGCGATCGCAGAGTTAGGGGGTCGTGGACTCAAGCAAGCTTCCCAACAAGGCTTAGCGGGTCTGCGCTTACAACATGCACTACCAGGGGCACGGGTACTTTATGTCTCTGCCACGGGTGCAACGAAAGTGAGCAATCTGGCCTATGCATCACGGTTGGGACTCTGGCAAACAGGGGATTTTCCCTTTGCGAGCCGATCAGAGTTTATCTCCGCGATCGAGTCTGGTGGTGTTGCTGCAATGGAAGTGGTTTGTCGGGATCTGAAAGCCTTAGGGCTTTACTTTGCTCGGAACATCAGCTTTGAAGGGGTGGAGTATGAAGCTTTAGACATTCCGCTGACCGCTGAGCAGATTGCTATCTACGATGCCTACGCGGATGCGTTTATCGTCATCCACAATCATCTAGAGCAAGCCCTCCAAATCTGCAACATTGTCGGTCGTGATGGTAGCACGCGCAATCGAGCTGCAAAGATGGCTGCGAAATCTGCGTTTGAATCACACAAGCAACGGTTTTTCAATCATCTGATCACATCGATCAAATGCCCCATCCTGATTCGAGCGATTGAATCGGATCTGGCAGCAGGTATGGCAGTGGTCATCCAGGTTGTCTCCACGAACGAAGAGCTGATGAAGCGACGTTTAGCAGAGATCCCGACAGAGGAATGGAAGGATCTGAACATCGACATCACTCCCCGCGAGAACGTCATGAGCTATCTGGTTCATGCCTTTCCGGTACATCTCTATGAGGAGTACACCACGGAGGAAGGACAGGTTTTGTCTCGTCCGGTTGTTGATGCTGATGGGAATCCGGTTTTGTCTCGTGAAGCGGTAGCCCAGCGAGATGCACTCATTGAACGCTTAGCAAGCCTGCCTCCTTTACCAGGAGCATTGGATCAGTTGATTCATCACTTTGGTCATGATCGTGTGGCAGAAGTGACAGGGCGATCGCAACGCATTCTTTGTGAGCGAGAAACTGGACGGCTCTTTGTGAGTAATCGCCCAGGCTCAGCCAACTTGGATGAAGCCCTCGCTTTCATGGGTGACGAAAAACAGGTGCTCATCTTCAGCGATGCGGGTGGCACAGGACGTTCGTATCATGCAGATCTGAACTGCCGCAATACAAGGCGACGGGTGCATTACTTGCTGGAAGCAGGTTGGAGAGCAGATAACGCGATTCAAGGGTTAGGCCGGAGTCACCGGACGAACCAGGCGATCGCTCCCATCTTTCGACCTGTTGTTACGGATGTGCGCGGAGAGCGGCGGTTTATCTCAACCATTGCTCGACGGCTTGATGCACTAGGGGCACTCACACGAGGTCAACGACAAACCGGAGGTCAAGGACTCTTTGATCCGAAGGATAACTTGGAATCGATCTATGCAGCAGCAGCCCTCCATCACCTCTTTACGCTCCTTTATTCGGGGCAGGTGAAGTGCTGTTCATTGGCTCACTTTGAAGCCTCAACCGGGCTAGCCCTGAAGACTGATGAAGGCCAATTGAGGGAGAATCTGCCAAACTGCAAAATCGCACAAAGTTCGGCAGGTGATTCTCACTGAACTTCGGCGGGTGATTCTCACAAACCTCGGCACCCCATTCCCAACGAACTTCGGCAGGTAATTCTCACAAACTTCGGCACCCCCTTTACACTCGCTGTCAACGACAAGCGGAGGTAGCGGGGATATGAAACGGAAGCAACAAGGAGGATTACTGCCTGTGGCAAAATTTCGAGAGATCTTGCGACTTCACGATCTGGGCTATAGCCAGTGCCAGATCGCCCAAAGCTGTGCGGTGGCACGCTCAACCGTGCAAGATTACATTCGTCGCGCCACTGCCAAGAACCTGAGTTATACCGAGTTGACCCAGTTGAGTGACAGTGAGGCGCAAGCGGCGCTGGGCAAAGGAAGACAGAACCCCGAACAGCGGGCGGAACCGATTGACTTTAGTGCGGTAGATGCCCAATTACAGCATAAAGGCGTGACGCTAGCTCTGCTGTGGCAGGAGGGACTGGACAAAGGACAATGGAACTGTAGCTACGCCACTTTTTGCCGCTGGTACAACCAGTGGCGGGTGCGGCACCAGTTGTCGATGCGGCAGGTGTACAAGGGAGGTGACAAGCTATTTGTGGACTACTGCGGGCTGACGGTGCCCATGCAGGACAAGGAAACCGGACAAGTGATGGCAGCCCAAATCTTTGTCGCCTGTTTGGGAGCGAGCAACTACACCTACGCCGAAGCTACACCTACGCAGGAATTACCGCACTGGATTGGGTCGCACCAGCGGGCACTAGCGTTTTTCGGTGGTGTGCCGCAGTGCATTGTGCCGGATAACCTCAAGTCCGGGGTCACCGACCCTTGTCGGTATGAACCGGGCATTAATCCGAGTTACCAGGAGTTCGCCGAGCACTATGGGGTCGCCATTATTCCGGCTCGACCGTACAAACCGCGTGACAAAGCCAAGGTCGAAAAGGCAGTGCAGGAGGTAGAACGACAAGTGCTGGCACCGTTGCGGCACGAGCAATTCAGCACACTGAGCGACCTTAATGCTGCTATTGCCCAGAGGCTGAAGGCGTTAAATGAGCGGACGATGCCCGGTTATGGGGTGTCGCGACGGGTATTGTTTGAGCAAGTAGACCAACCTGCCCTCTCTCCTTTACCGGTTCAACCCTTCACGTTTGCCCACTGGAAGACAGCGAAGGTCAACCTGGACTATCACATTGAGGTCGAAAAGCACTATTACTCCGTCCCCTATTGGTTTGTGCAGCACGAAGTGCGAGTCAAGGTGTCTGAGCAAATGGTCGAAATCTTTCACGATGGCAAGCGGATTGCTGCCCACGAACGCTGCCGCCTGCCCCATCGCCACACGACGCTACCCGACCATATGCCGCCTGAACATTGGGCCTACAAACGCCAGTCGAAAGAACGCTTTTTAGCCTGGGCGCAACAGGTCGGACGCCACACGACAAGCCAGGTGGAGGCAATGTTTGAACGCAAAGACCATGAAGAGCAGGCGTTTCGTACCGTGCGAGGTTTGCAGTCTCTAGCAACGCAGTATGGCACGGCGCGGCTGGAAGCGGCTTGTCATCGGGCGAATGTGTTTGGCATTGTCAGTTTGCGTCGCATCCGCTCCATGCTGCAAACCCAGTTGGACAAAGAACCCTTGGCGGATGACAATCCAGTCGTTCCGGTTGTTGAACATGCAAACGTCCGGGGTGCTCAGTACTATTCCTAACTATTTCTCATTGGATCAATTCTCATGATGAATCCGTCTACGATTGAACAACTCAAAGCCTTGCGCCTGGTCGGGATGCTCGAAGCCTGGAGTGAGCAACAGACCAGCAGCACTTATCACGATCTCAGTTTCGATGAACGACTAGCACTGTTGGTGGAACGTGAGCACTGGCGACGTGCCCAGCAACGGTTGCAACGCCGCATCAAGCAAGCTCAACTGACGACCACTGCCAGTTTGAATGACATTGACTTTAACGTCGCTCGTGGCTTGAGCAAGGTGAAGTTTCTGGAGTTGGCACAGGGACAATGGTTACACCAACACCTTCAATTGATCCTTGTCGGACCCACAGGTGTGGGCAAAACCTTCCTGGCTTCGGTGTTGGCAGACGCCTTCTGTCAGCAGGGACACAGTGTGCGCTACTTCAGAACCGCAGACCTCTTGTTGGAATTAAAACTTGCCAAAGCAGATGGATCATTGCCTAAGTGGAAACGACAATTAGCCACCTTCAACCTGCTCATCCTCGATGACTGGTTGCGCGATCCTCTCTCCCAGGAACAGGCACGCGATCTACTCGATCTGTTGGACGAACGCTATCGCAAAGCGGCTTGTTTGTTTGCGACCCAACTCCCCGTTTCTCAGTGGCATCAACAAATCCAAGACCCCACCCTGGCTGATGCTATGCTCGACCGCATTGTTCACGATGCGCTGAGACTGTCTCTCAAAGGAGAGTCGATGCGAAAGTTAACCAGTTCGGTTCAACCCGATACGGCTGAATATGCCATCGCCTAATTCAGCCAGAGAGGGATCATGTTATCGTTTGGAGCAAAGGTGATCTCACATGCGATCTGATCTACAACAAATTGACCGGCCGAAGCAGACGAAATTAACCCTGCCGAAGTTGGGTGAGAATCCAGTGCCGAAGTCACTGAGTTGACCCTGCCGAAGTGATGAGAATATGCACAAACATTCAGCAGTTTCTCAATCGGCTACTGGCACTACCCATTCAGCTTCAGAATGACTTGTTCGAGGTGTTTGAGCTGTTGCTTGAAACCAGGATTGAGGCCGCGATCGCATCTGGAACATTTGAGCTTGGGGTAGAAACCCTCAGAGCTGAGAAGTTCGAGGTCTTAAACCGTAACGTGGTCTATACCCACGCATCCGGTGCAGAGACCATCTGTGTCGAGGTTGAAGAAACTCAGACAACAGAGGTTCTGTCTGCGTCAGCAGCATTGCAGCTCTTCATGGAGCATCAAGGGCGGTTGGTTTTCAACACTCGGTCAGTCCGTGCAGCGGTGGCTATTCCTACCTCATCAACTGTTGATGAAGCTGGAGCAGTCGTCCCACGGATGGCATTGGTGCGACCAACTGGAAGAAGCAAGATCACCCAAGCAGAGCTAACCCATAGCTCGTGGCAATCGGTTCCTCAGGAAGAATGGCAACATTTCTGGGAAAAGGAGGTGGCAGAAGCCCCTACTTTCTCAACAAAGCGGTTCTTCCTCATCTGCGGATTGCTCCTGCCGATCTGGAATTCCTTGGATTCGGAGAACCTACGGGTATTTCGTCTCCAAACAGATACAGGAGAACAACTCCTTGGACGAGTGATTGAGCCAGAGAAGATGCAGCACATTGCAGCTTCGTTAGGGCTACATCAAGTCGATCTCTCTGCTTCTGAAATCTTCCACGTTGTGATGTCCCAACGGCAAAGCTTTCCTCTTCCTGGAGGGCTGTCACTGCGGTCATCAACGGTGATGAGTGAACTTCGCCTGGAGTTAACAGGAACGGTCTCTGATGCATTCTGCGATCAGCTCAAAGCAGCAGGGTGTTTCACAGAGATCATCTCATGGCGACGCAGGGTGTTTATTCCGTCTAACGAAAGAATGGGAACAGAGGTGATCGAAAAAGTGCTGACGCTCTTGCGCTAGCTCATTTTAGAAGGTTAAGGGTTTAGGTTAACGACCTCCCTTAGCCTTTTCCCGTTTGCCTCATATGACCGAAACGGCACTGAGATGAACTGAACACTCTTAACAAACAACCCAGAGTACCTCGTTGGGTGCTCTGGCTTTTATGAGAGATCAATTATGAACAAAATTAATACAACTTACTTTGAGGGGCAAATAGATATAGTGCCTCGTGAATCCTTGCAACCCTATGATGGAGAAAAGCAATTCTGGATAGTGGTAACCAGTCCAACCGTAGCTCTCGCTGAAGTTGCTACAAAACTCATGATGGGCGATGACCAACAGCTTCAGGACTGGGTAACCCAAAGACAGGTTCAGATCCATGCGTCACTTGGGCAGATTGCAGGCGATCGCTTTCGAGCAATTTGGTTTGAGGATGCCTATGTGATTCAGCCTTGTTGATTTCATCATTAACAGAACATCAGCCCCTGAATGGGGTTGTTAGTTCCGTTTTATTAATAAATTTAACGATGAGCTTTTCACCAATAGGTTGAAAGCTCATTTTTTTGTGGAGTCATTATGTGATTCTCTTGTGTGCTTTTTAGGTTGCTGATACGTTTCCTGTGGTTGTTATTTATGGTTTACGGGACATACCCGTGAGCTGTCTTTTTTCCTTGCGGGTGTGTCCCTGCTTTTCTTCCAACTGTCAGTCTGTCCCATCCCTAGCGATGGTTAAAGAGAAGTCTTATCTATCTTTGAAGTGCCTAAAGCTATAAGGCTTCAGTTGGTAGAAGGGCAAAATAATCTTTTCAATTTGCGAAGTACGTATTGAAAACTGATCTGGCGATTTCAGGACTGCTTGAACTTGCTTTCTGAACATCCCTCCAAAAGTTTTTTATCACTCGCACTAACATTGGGGCTATGGCTGAGATAATCGTGAAGCCAATTACAAGCTTGAGTCATAAGGGCATCAAGACCTAAATCAAAGTCCAACCTCCAAAGCTTGATAGTTTTATCATTACTCGCGGAAGCCAGAATTGTTCCATCGGGGCTGAACGCTAAAGAATTGATATAGCTGGTATGCCCTTTCAGAGTATGGATAGGAGCGCCATCTCTACCATTCCATATCATTATGGTATCACCAGCCGTAGAAGCCAGAATTTTCCCGTCGGGGCTGTAAGCTAAGGTTTTGACTGGATCAATGTGCCCTTCCAACCTAGAGATCAAGGTGCCGTTTGCCACGTTCCATAGTTGAATCTTGTCACTACTTGCAGAAGCCAGAATTTTCCCATCGGGGCTAAATACAATAGCATTGACACTTCCAATATGTTCTTCCAAATTGAATGTGAGACTGTTATCCAATGCATTCCAAATTTTAACAGTATTTTTACTTGCAGATGCACAGATTTTCCCATCAGGACTGAATGCGAAAGCACTGACCCAACCTTTATGCCCTTCTAAATTGGTTAAAAGAGTACAATTTTCTTCGATATTCCAGAGTTGAACAGTTCCAAGCTGACTAGCAAAAGCAAGGATTTTGCTGTTGGGGCTGAAGCTCAAGGCACTGGGGGCATAACGGCATTCTAAGCTAGAAATCAAGCTACCATTTGTGACGTTCCAAAGTTTTATTGTTTTATCCTCACTGGCGGAAGCAAGAACATTACAGTCAGTACTAAAGATGACATCAATAACTCTTGTGGTATGGCCTTCTAAGTTAAAGATAAGGCTACCATCTACAGAATTCCATAGCTTAACTATGTCATCACAGCCAGCAGAAGCAACAATCCTACCGTCAGGACTGTATACCACAACCTCGACATAATCCCTATCTTCCAAATTGTAAATAATGCTGTTGTCTATCAGCTTCCAAAACTTGATAGTCTTGTCCCAACTAGCAGAAGCAAGAGTCTTGCCATCAGAGCTAAAGGCAATACTACTCACACTTTCACTATGTCCTTCTAAGCTAGAGTGGACTGAATTATCATCTGCAATACTCCAAAGTCTGACGGTTCTATCATTACTGGCAGAAGCAAGGGTTCTACCATCAGGGCTAAAGACAACATCAGTGGCACTTTCAATATGCCCCCTTAAACTAGAGATTAGAGTTCCATCTGTTACACTCCAAATCCTAACTGTTGCGTCATCACTAGAAGTCGCAATAGTCTTACCATCAGGACTGTAGACCATGGAATTGACTTTACCATCATGGTTTAAATTGGCGATGAGACTACCATCTGTTGTATTCCAAAGCTTTATCGTAGGCTCTTCGCTGGTTGAAGCGATGGTTTTGCCGTCGAAGCTGAAGACCACTCTTTTCAAACCCCTGCTATGACCTTCCAGGTTGGCAATAAGACTACCATCTACATTCCAAAGTTTGACTACATCCCGACTTGCGGAAGCGAGAACTTTGCCATCAGGACTGAAGATTAACCCCCTCACTTCCTCACTATGACCTTCCAGGTTGGCAATAAGACTACCATCTATGTTCCAAAGTTTTATTATATTCCGACTTACAGAGGCGAGGATTTTACCAATAGAACTGAAGACTACCCCGTTTACACCCCGATCGTGACCTTCTAGATTAACGATAATGCTACCATTTGTAGCATCCCAAAGTTTGACCGTTTTGTCCTCACCAGCAGAAGCAAGGATGTTACCATCAGGACTCAAATCTAAAGCGTTGATACTCTTGCTATGATCTTCCAGTTTCATCACAAGATAACCGTTGATTTGGTTCCAAAAATTGACCTTATCACCATTCCAGGAAGCAAAGGTTTTACTATCGAAACTGAAAGCCATTAGAGGATTGCCTTTGCCATCGCCTTTTAGGCTAGAATTCATGCTGCCACTCGTGCGATCCATTTGGGCGATGAGGCTACCATCCATTGTGTTCCAAAGCTTAGTTTCATTCCCACTGCTAAAAGCAAGAATTTTACCATTGGGGCTGAGGGTTAAATCAGCAGAACCTTTACTATTAACCTCTAAACCGGAGCTATGACTATCATTCATTGTGTGCCATAACAGCAGTGTATTGCCCTGAATAACACAAAGGGTTTTACCATCAGGACTGTAGGCTAGAGCCTTTACAGGATCGCTACTTACTTCTAAACGATTTTTTTCCTGAATTCGTGTGTAGAGCGTTTGTTGGAGCTTAGAAATTACTTTTTGGCTGTTTTGAGGCTTAACTTCTGGTCTAGCTCGCAAGATCTGCTGTAAGCGTTTTCCTGCTTGTGTGATGCTAAGTAATGATTCTAACTGCTGATACTGCTTCCATTGCACCTCAGCTAGAAGACAAAGTGACTCCAAAACTTGCTGTTCTTTCTCTGTTTCCTCTGCTATCCAAGTTTTCCAGCTAACTTTGACAAAGGTTTGGACAACCTCGTTTAAATATCCTAATTGCTGATATTTTTTTACGCACTCTAAAGCAACATCAAGACGAGCACCAACTAGCAGATATTTGGGTTTTTGGTCATTGATTTGCCAGGTGCTGGCATCAGATCGAAGTTGCCGAATGATAGGTAAGTCTTGACGATGCTTGTTAAGCCAATATCGTAGCTGTTGCCAATGGCGAATTGTAGCTTCATGAGCCAACTCGATAACAACCGCATTCGGGTCATTTTCCGTAGGAACTTCATCAGTAACAACTAGACGAGCTTCTACCAGTTTCCCTAACACCTCATCTAACATTGCTTCGGGGTGTACTTCACTGCTTAGCTCCCGCTTCAACACCTGCCGTCGAGTATCTTCTGTCTCTTCACCAGGCTGCACCAATTCCAGAAAAATGCGCTGAACCAATCCTTGCTTAACCGTTGACTCTGCAAAGGATTCATAGACAGCATTCGCCTGTCTCTCTAGTGCGCCTGCTACTCCGCCAATTCGGTCATAACCCTCGAATGTGAGTTGATTGCCAACATCAGCATCGCTTGATGTGTAGCGAGTATGCCAATCTCGCCATAGCTCCGTTAGCGCATATTCCAGTAAAGGTAGACTTCCAGGAGCTTCTTTAATATGCTCCTTGAGACGCTCTTGTAAATATGGAGCGATCTGTAAGCCCACTGTCGCAGCAGGTTTATTAATCACCTCATCTAGCTCAGAATCTGCCAGTGGGGTGATATCTACCCGACAATCCTTAATTCGTCCGGCTAAATTGCCGTAAGACTGTTCTAGACATTTGCCCAAAAAATCAGCTCGCAAGGTAATAACTAAGCGTAATTGACCTGACAGAGTATCGACTGCTCCAAATAGGCAATCCAGAAAATCTTTTCGTTCCTGCTCTTTCTCCTGGCTACCCCGACAGAGAGTAAAAATCTCTTCAAACTGGTCTACCACTAAAACGACAGGCTCTTCATAGTCCTCGTTTATCAGGTCTACCAATGCCTCTGCGCCTCGTGTTTTGAGGTCATATAGAGAACCACTCAACAGAGCTTCTCCTTTCTTCTTAGTTCGTAGTATTTCTGGGATAAATACCCCTGCTAAGTTCCTCAACGGGCTTTCCCCTGGTCGGATAATCGGTAGAATGTGCCAAGTTTCGGTGCCAGAACGTCTTTTGCCCTGCTGAAGTTCACTGAGTAAACCTGCTCTGACTACGGAGGATTTGCCGCTTCCAGATGGCCCTAACACGGCTAAAAAGTTGTGCTCATAAATTTGAGCTAAAAGCTCATCTGTCAGTGCTGTGCGCCCAAAAAATACCTCAACATCTTCTGGCGTGAAGTCAAAAGCGTTCAATGCACGGTAGGGACAAACATCCACCTGCAACTCATTTAACCCTTCCAACGAGGTGCTGCCTGCTGTGATGCAGGTCAGATCGATCGGTTCTCCCACATTGAGGAATAGAGAGCGTTGCGGATAGGTCTTCCGTATGTTTCTAAGGTACTGATTTAAGAAAGCGCATAGGGACAGCGTATCAATCCATTGCCCTGGAACCCTCTCAGGATTTAGCCCTTGCAACAGACCATCCGTCAGAACACCGTAGGAACCACTCGTTAGCTCATAGGCTGATTCAATTTCTTGAGACGCAGCTACAAAACAGCGACTATATCCTGATTGCTCACCTGGATTGGCATCCTTAACAGCGATTAGTCCTCCACTGTGGCAGCAGTCTAACCAGATAATTTGGCGTTTTACTGGACTGTTTCGTAGTAAGGCAGAGAAGTCGGTCAGAGCATAGCCCCATTTATTATCGTCTGGATTTGTATCACTCGTTGCTAAATAGCTCTTGCCCGTGAGGTCATCATAAAGACCATGCCCAGAGAAATAGAATAAGACTGTATCACTATAAGTTTCACCCCTGGGATTGAAATATCGAACTAAAGCTTCTTGCAGTTGCCGAAGTGTGACCTGGCTGGTCTTGCCTGTTTTTAGCCCATCATTTGCCTTGTCTTTAATCCCTGGCAACCGTTCAACCCGGAAAGGGGAAAAGCTGGATTCTAGCTGCTGGGCGATCGCTTCAGCATCTCTAGCGGGGGCTTCTAAATTTTTTAGACCCTGATAGCTGTAAGTACTAATGCCTACAGCTAATGCACTTCGCCCCATACTTACGCCGCCTCAGGAATACCTGAGTGTATTATACTTTGGGCTAGCTATATTCACCCTCAAACCTCGACGTATTAGCCTAACCTCTATGAAAACCAAACTGGCTCCCCTATTTATTGACAAAGATACGGTTGTTTACATTGAAATTACTGAAGAGGTAGAAGCCACGGGTGAAGTCACAATCTTATCAACTCCAGAGGTTGATGAAGAAGAGGAAGCCGCCAATGAAAAGGGTCTTAGAGAGGATTTTCAAAAGCACATTCAGGATCTACAAAGCACCATTTTTGCTTACACAAACTATAGTTTGGCTGCGTTCAAAAAAGTAGCGATGGCTAATGTAGACAAAGTAACTTTGGAGTTTGGTATCGAAATCGGCGGTGAAACAGGTATTCCTTATGTGACAAAAGGCACAGCAAAAAGCAATCTTAAGATCCAGGTTGAATGTTCGTTTACAGATAATGAAAATAATCAAGGTTAGTCATGAAAACTATAAAAACAAGTTTAAATGTCAATTATTACAGGGTTTGAGTGGTTGATTGCTGGGAATTTGCTTTAATTTACTATTTCTTTTCGCTATCTTCCAACCTTAATGGCTGTGTTCCTGAATCGCCCAACATGGCGAACGGAACAGCTACCTGATCGTGTGACGGCACACCCCGGTAAACCAGAGCTTACCATTCTGGCTAAGGGGCTGCTTTCGATTTACCCCGAAAGCATTGTGCTGTTATCCGTAGCGCTGGGTGCGATGAGAATCGCTCGCCCAGCACGAGGAAGGCTGTACGGAGTAATCCTTTATACAAGACATCTCGAAGAGAGATGACCGTTAAAGAGTAATCCCGTGCTTCTATTCCATAAAGTGAACGCTCATTGCTGAAAGAGGGCGACCGAGACAGACCTTTTTTCTAATTTCAGAAAGAAGGCCGTCACAACAGAAATGGTGAAAATCCATCAGAGGGGACATAGCCTACGGAAGTTCTATGGCGTGTAACCTCTGCCAGCGTCGGGAGTTCGTACACGGGTGACTGTGGCGACCGGAGTATGACATCTCCGGGTATGGTCTCAATAAGGTCAACATGAAAAGCTCAACGATGAAAGGCGGGAAACCGCTTGCTGGTGAGGAGAGAAAGAGTTGTGCCCAACGACGAAGAGACTGCATATCAGTAAGGAAGAGCTTCTGCTTTCTGCTTCCTGAAATCTGAAATGAAAAGGGGATACCCCTCGGTATGTATGTTCTGTTGATAGTAATCAACTAGTGACAAGACTTTCTCTGCCAACTGTTATGACTAATCGGGGAAGGACTCTCGCTGCCGGAAGTGGTAAGCCGGTGCCTGGTCAAGTACAGATCAGGTGTCAAACGCGGGAGTCTGGGAGCGTGGTGCAAGTAGAAGGGCTTTTTTGAAGCCGTGTACAGCGGGCTGGGCAGTCCAATGGGCATTTGGGTATCGGCTGGTAACCGATATAGACAACCAACAACGAAAGCACTGACGGAACTCACATTGATCACGTAGTCTGACGTTTTGTCGTGGGTTTACGAGTGTCCCTGAAACAGGGGGCATTCGTAAACCACCACAGCCGTCACAGGTACTCTACAAAACGGAGTTCGGATGACGAAACAAACTCAAAAGACAGTTCACTAACAATCCAAAAGACAGCGTTTATCGATCGCAGCGTTCTTGCTGACACCAATAAGACATCGTTTCCTCAAGGTTTATAACTGACTGAAACGACAACTAAAGTTGCAGCTTATTGGAAAGTGGTCGGCGGCAACTAGACTGCTACCGCTGCCCGTATGCTCGCAGACGGCTGTCTGCGTCTGGGTGGCTTGCTGTTATGGCTTTCGACTGGTTGAGCCTATCAACCAGTCCCTATTTCTGTAT
Source organism: Pantanalinema rosaneae CENA516 (assembly GCF_050753385.1). NCBI lineage: Bacteria > Bacillati > Cyanobacteriota > Cyanophyceae > Leptolyngbyales > Leptolyngbyaceae > Pantanalinema > Pantanalinema rosaneae. The sequence goes on along the minus strand of NZ_JBLZFZ010000011.1, from coordinate 46,150 downwards.
GGAGGGTTATGGCACAGTGGGAAGCCCAATCACTGGGTGACTTCTTACGTCGGATTGCGATCGACTACGCCAGATTTGGGTATACCCGGTATGTGTTAAGAGACATACCTCTGGACAAAGACCCAGCCGCGATCGACCAAAAAATTCGAGCTGCCTACCAAGTCACCTCTTGCCGAACGGCTCGAATGCGGATGAAACGGAAAGGTAGGGCACGGATACAGTACCTACGATTTAGATACTCCTTTGTATTACTTGCTACTGAGGGCACTCATGAAGCATTTGCCCGATTGCATAGTTATGACATGAAAGATGCTCCCCTGCATTTCCAGGGTTACTCAATTGGTTTCAAGGGATCTACAGTTTCAGTACAAGTCACGAGCAGGGTTTGGAGAAGGATTGAGCGGCACATGGAGGATTTAATATTTCAACCTCAATCAGTCGTTGAAGAGGCGATCGCCTCCCTCCCCTACTACAACTTTCCTGGCGTTGTTCGACAGAAACAGCATTTACTTTACTACATGAATCAACGCCGTAAGGTAGCCGGACTACAACCCATTACCTTTAACCCGCTAGAAGCCAAACGCCATTTACTTCGCGGCAACCACAACGCCACTCTGGTTAAAAGGTAATAAGCCGTAAGTTTGGCTGCTGTTCCAAAAAATTCTGGATAGACCGAGTTCGATACGTACTTTTCATTCGAGCTAAAATGACAATCTCCCGTTGAGGGTGGATACTGAGAAATCCCTGTAAGACTTGGAGTACCTGTCCAGAGGCTACTCGCTTACGACACCAATGCAGTTGCCCAGTAATACGTCCTGTAGAGCTAATACCGTAAATAAAAACAGGGTCTCCTGCCTCTGACTCTTCGCAATCTTGGGCTGATTCCCAAATTATGTGGGCATTCGGGCAATCCTCTGGTCTCAATTCATCAAGCAAATACAGCAATGCTTTACGACGCTCCACCAACGCAGCGATCTTAGGAAGGATAGTAGTGATCCACCGCTGATACTGCCCCTTATTCAAAAACTGAGAACGGAGCCGATTGGTAAATGTGAGGTCTGTCTTCTCAATCCATCGGTAAACAGTACCTCGTGGCAAATTGAACTGAGAGATCAAACGGCACGGTGTCCACAGATCTCCAGAGTAACCATAACGGGATGCTGGCTCACTCAGTCGTGACATGATCGTACTCAGATGAACCCAATTATATTTTTTGTGGCTACTCCTTACAGGTTCTTTGGGATCTGAAAAAGTTACTGTGTGAACAAGTTGTTCGTTAATGAGCCACGCAAGAACAGTATCAAGATCTAAACTGAGGTTTCTACAGATCTCTGGGGTGGTAACTCCTGCAAGACGAAGATTGAGAACTTGTCGTTTCAGAAACTCATGATCCTCCACACAATCCCCCAATGGGAAAAAGTTTTCTAATGTTCCACGGGCACGCGATTATCGATCTCTAGTCAGACAACTGTAATAATTCATCTTTTTGCAAAAACAGTCCAGAGTAAAGTCACTGTTGAGCGACAATTAACCTGGCCGCATCGCGACAATTAACTTGGCCGGTTCCAGACAGCCGTTCAGGTGAGCGAAGTGTGCCTTCTGACACAGTTTTACTGGATCAAAAAAAGACACTAGGCAACGTCAATTAACGCCAATTAAATGACTGCCCAGTGTCTGGAAAACGAATTAATTATCAACAGGTTCAACTATACATGAGCGCCAAAGAGAACGGCTGCACGCAGACAACTGCGGCAGCAAAAGCTGGCGTGTCTGTACGCAGTGGTAGACGGATAGAACAGGGCGAGTTGCAATCGCAACGAGGGCGTCCGCATGACTGGCGCACCCGCCGTGACCCGTTGGCTGAAGTTTGGGAAAGTGAATTGGTACCGATGCTGGAACACCAACCCAAACTGCAAGCGATAACACTATTCGAGTATCTGCAAGACACGTACCCCGGACGTTACAGCAAGTCCGTTATGCGCACCTTACAAAGGCGGGTGCAAAACTGGCGAGTCACGGCAGGTCCACCCAAGGTTGTGATGTTTGCTATCGAACACCCACCCGGAGAGATGGGCTTATCCGACTTCACCCACTTCAAGCAGGAACAAATTACGATTGCGGGTAAGCCGTTTGAGCATTTGCTCTACCACTACCGTCTAGCGTACAGCGGTTGGCAGTATGTCCAGGTGGTGCAGGGCGGGGAGAGTTTTGTAGCGCTCTCGGAGGGTTTGCAAAATGCCTTGAAAGCCTGTGGAGGCTGCCCCAAAGAGCACCGTACCGATAGCCTGAGTGCGGCTTACCGGAATCTAGGTTTGCGTACCGATATAGACATGACGCAGATGTACGACCGCTTATGCCATCATTACAACCTGCGTCCGAGTCGGAACAATCGTGGCATAGCCCATGAGAATGGGTCGATAGAGAGTCCTCACGGGCACTTCAAAAATCGCCTGCATCAAGCCCTACTATTGCGGGAGTCCTTTGACTTTCCATCGGTTGCCGCTTACCAGCAATTCATTGAACAGGTGATTATTCGACTGAACCAGGGATGCCAAACCCGTTTTGAAGAGGAAGTGCCCTATCTTCAGCCCCTACCCACCTATCGTTATCCGGACTACGAAGTGCTGAGCGTGAAGGTGAGTACCTACAGTACCATCCGGGTGCGACGGATGAGTTACTCGGTTCCCTCCCGCTTAGTGGGCTGTACTCTGACGCTGCATCTGCACCATGACCGGATTGTGGGGTTCTTCGGTCGTCAGCAGGTCGTTGAACTGCCTCGGCTTTACGCCCCGGCTGACAATCCTCGACAACGATTGCATTGCGTCAATTACCGCCATGTTATCGACAGCTTGCGCCTCAAACCGGGGGCATTCCTCTATTGGGTCTGGCAACAGGACCTCTTGCCCAACGACCATTACCGCCAATTATGGCGGCAGATTGAGCACCAATTTGACTCCTATACGGCGGCTCGCCTGATGTGCGAGGCCCTCTATATTGCGGCCAAGCAGGACAAGGAACACGCAGTTGCTCAGTATTTGGAGGCTCAACTAAATGCCAACGCCCTCAGTCTAGTGGGGCTACAACAGCAATTTCATTTGGTAGACGTGCCGTCCCCACCCACTCTACAAACCCAACAGCATGACCTCACCCATTACGACCAGTTGCTCTATGCCCATACCACCTACGGCCACGACAGCGATGGAAACCCTCAGCCTGCTGCTCAAATCCCTCAAACTGCCCTACATGAAACAACAGTGGCAGGAACTGGAGCGTCAAGCCCTCCAACAGGGGTGGACCCATGCCCAGTTTCTACTGGCACTGTGTGAGGTCGAAGCGACGCAACGCTACCAAGCTCGAGTCCAACGCGCCCTCAAAGATGCCCACCTGCCGCCTGCCAAAGCCTTTTCCAATTTTGACTTCAGCCGGTGTCCGGGTGTCCATCAGCCCACCGTCACGCAGTTGAGTCAGGACAAAAGCTGGCTCAAACGCGGCGACAACCTCCTGCTGTTTGGTCCTTCTGGCGTCGGCAAAACCCATCTCGCTGCCGCCGTTGGACGCTGCCTAATCGAGTTAGGAGCAACGGTCAAATTCCTCTCTGCCACCACTCTGGTGCAATTGCTGCAAGCAGCTAAGGCCAATCTCCAGCTTCAGTCTGCGCTGCTAAAGCTGGATAAGTTTGACCTACTCATCCTCGATGATCTTAGCTACGTCAAAAAGTCAGAAACCGAGACCTCGGTTCTGTTTGAATTGATTGCCCACCGCTATGAACTCAAAAGCCTCATGATTACAGCCAATCATCCCTTCAGTGCCTGGGACGACATCTTTATGGATCCAACCATGACTGTCGCTGCCGTCGATCGCCTCGTCCACCATGCGCTCATCCTGGAAATCCAAGCCGAAAGTTTTCGTCAGCAGGCCGCCAAAGAGCGATCTGCGACCTCACAGCAAAACCGGCCAAAATAATTAGCGCGGAGCGGCCAAAATAGTTGACGTTTCATAGTCACTCTGAAATGACTGTGGAACATATTTTAGAGCAAGCTGAAGATGCGGTAGAGAGTGTACATCTCCTAGCTATCCAGATTGCTTGTGCTTAGGGTAATTGCTCCAAAGGCTTAGAGAACTTTCCTATGGGAGAGTTAAGATGCTCTATGTTCCCTGCCAGGATGAGGTCGAAAATCGCCACCGTAAGCTTTAGAGCGGCTTAGAACAGATATTTAAGGCATACGTCCCATTTTCTTGATCACATCATTTACCAAGTCCCAGGCAAGGCTTTGTTGGAAAAGGTTCTCCTCCTCAGAAACTTCCTCATCATTTAACTCAGCCTCTAACGTAGAAGAATCGATAACGGGCTGGCTGTAGAATTCATTTCTGGACTTCCGTTTACGGGTAAAAATCTCATACTCGGCTTTAGCTTTAGGTCCTGGCTGATAAGACATTATCCAATCTGGTTTCCCCTCCTGGTCAAAACCTCCCTCAAACTCAACTTGTGCAAGATAACCAGACTTCAGATGAGGTTGATGCACCTTGTACATCTGCTTTCTAGCGGCACTCAAATCCTCATACCGAGTCTGAGCTGAGTAAAGGCAGTAGTCTGAATATCGTAGACGAGCATGAGAATGGTTGTATTTCAAGGCTGCAAAGATCTGATAGCTGATGATCTCGTAGAACCGTTGAGCAGTCGGAGTCAATGCTTTGAGGTACTCATAGTCCAAGGGGCGTGTAGGAGATTGAGCAAGAACTTCCCGATATGTCTGGCTTAGGATGAGATAAACACCGTCTGCACTGTGCCCATTAGGCATTTGTTGACCTGTAAAGATAACGTTGTAGCGAGTAAAAGTGGCTTTCAATTCGTGTTCAACCTTGTCCTTACCTTTGTACCGCAACCAAGCAGTAATACCAGTCAAAGCATTCTGCTGGAGTGCATGGGTAATGTTCTTCTTGTTTTTACCAGAGTCTGTCAAGCCTAGAGCTTGACAGATTTGACGTAGACTGCCGAGTGAAATGATCTCTGGAATAGGTTGTCCAGATTCTTCTATTTGACGGTTAATAACAAGAGTATCGAGTTTATAAGCAAGCTGACCAGGTAAACCGTACTTTTGGTTGGCAGAGACCTCCCATCGAATACTCCTTCCCTGTCGATCCACTGTCCGGATATCGATCGTTGTTGGCTTGCCTTTAACCAAATTGTGAATTGGGTATTTGGAGAGAGTAGTTTCTGCTCGAATGATTTCAAAGGGGACGCTCTTTGCGACGGAGACAGGTGGTTTCGCTGGAGCCATAGTTAGGTCTTAAAACATAGATTAAAAATATAAAAGAGAACTAACGATCCTAGTCTTACGTAGTCTTATATAGTCTTAATAGTCATAAGAGTCTTTAGCCTACTTCGATACAGATATCAATGAGTTATTTGATTTTTTGGCCTCGAAAGTTCCCGAATTGGAACTCGAAAGTTCCCGTTTTTAACCTTAAAAGTTCCCGATTTTGACCTTAAAAGTTCCCGGATTAGAACTCAAAAGTTCCCGGAAATCCTATGTAATTTCGCTCAAAAGTTCCCGAAAATACCTTTAGATTGACCTTGAAAGTTCCCGGATTCAAGTTTTAAGAACTCGAAAGTTCCCTATGATTAAATAACTACTTCTCAGCCTTTTATTAAGATATTTCATGTTTGTTAGCTTGTCTTTTTGGAGGCTAACCAGATTGCCCCTTGCCCTTCTTGCACCTAAAATTGGCTACCTCTCTATGCTGACTCATAAAGATGGCGCTCGAAAGTTCCCGGATGAGCATTACATCCTTCCAGAATTATCCCTTGCATTCATAAGGAGAAGCAGCCATAAAACAGGAAATGAAACAGGCTTTATGTGAGGAGAGGTCGTGGTTATCACAATTACAGGTCGTAAGGGCGGAATTGGAAAAACCACAACAGCAGTACATCTTGCAGCTTATTTCCAGACTCTGGGTTCCACCCTGCTAGTAGATGGAGATCCAAATGATTCAGCATTGATCTGGGCAAACAGAGAGTCTTTTCCCTTTAAGACGATTGATTCCTCTGTTGTTCAAACTCACTTGCAAGAGCAACAGTACGACTACGTAATTGTTGATACGAAGGCACATCCTGAGCCAGAAGATATTCAAGTTTTGGCAGAAAACTGCGATCTCCTCGTTTTACCCTCTAGGCCATCTTTTTTGGACTTGCACGCTTTATTACAAACTGTGCGGACATTAGAGCAGCTACAAGCTCCGTATAAGGTGTTGCTTACAATGGTGCGTCCACCTAAGCGAACAGATAAACATACGAAGCGAATGACAGCACGAGAATTTTTATACCAAGAGAAGATTCCGGTCTTTGAAACAGAAATTCAACAGCTAGCCGTGTTTGAGGAAGCACCTGATCATGGAGCATTGGTACAAGATTTTGGTGGAGCGATCGCTCAGAAAGCATGGTTAAGCTATCAAGCACTAGGACAAGAGATTAAGCAGGAGATGGGGTGGCAGGAGTACAACGTAAAAAGAGTGCATTCGAGGGGCTAAAAGGACTGAAATCCCAGCCAGAAAAGTCTCTCTCAGTTGTTCAAACTAACAATCAGGAGGGAACTGCTGGTGAACAAGAGTTGGCACGGCAGATTCCTTGGTCAGCGATCGCCTTACCAGAAAAACAGCCTAGACGATATTTTGATGAGGCAGCGCTAGAGAAATTAGCAGTCTCGATTCAAGAACATGGCATCCTGGAACCGTTGATTGTTAGACTGATCGCTAATGGGCGATATAGCCTTGTAGCTGGGGAACGGCGGTATAGAGCCGCAAAGCTAGCTAACCTTGAAAAAGTACCAGTTGTTATTCGGAACCTGACTGATGAGCAAGCTTGGGAATTAGCATTACTCGAAAACGTACAGAGGCAAGATCTGAATATAGTGGATAGGGTCGATGCAGTCTTGCAAGAATTAGCATTCAAATTAGGATGCTCCGTTGCTGAAGCCAAGTCCGGTTTGTATCGAATCGAGAATGAGAACAAGGGGAAAGTTACCCGACACGAGTCGGGTAATGAAGCTCGGCTGATTGTTGACCGAGTATTTGAAATTCTTGGAATTCGCTTCAGTCACTTTATGCGATTTGAATTGCCCCTGCTAAGTGCTCCAGAAACCCTTCTTAATGCCGTCAGATCGGGCAGAATTGATGTTCGCCATGCCAATGAAATTAAGCGGCTTAAGGATCAAAAGAAACAGGATATACTTCTCAATGAAGCTATTCAAAATCAGCTATCAGTCGAAGATATTAAGGCGCGGATAAAAGGAGTAAAGCTAGAAGTCCATCATCAGGACAATTCTTTGCAAAGAAAACTAACAAAAGTCCTTAGTAAGGTGAAAAAGACTGAGGATGTGTGGAACTGTACTAAGCGACGAACGCAATTAGAAAGTCTCCTAACTGCTTTAGAGAAAGTACTTGAGAGTCATTGAGGAAGTGGGATAGATGCTTCATGTACAGGCATTTGCTACAACACATAATTCTCTTTTTACATCAGATGAAACCCTGACTATTATTTTCAAGTAGGTACACAATAGAAGCTCTGTTTTTCTCAAATCTTTAAGCCAGCTATTTCTCTGTTGAGCATTGGGATAAGAGAAAAGCTACCCGACTCATGTCGGGTAGCTTTATACAAGTATATTCACACATCGCGTAACCTTTTCTCTATCTGATGCAATTAATTATTCTGTTGAATGTCGTCTGCCTCGTCCTACCAATGTTACCTAATCTTTAGGTCTCAACTGAGTCAGCTTGAGCTTATCTGCGTAATTCGTGTCAATCATTTGTGTCGAGGTGTCACACCACTTAGCAATTACGCTACTGGGCACTCCTTTTATGAGCTGAAGTGTGATAAACGTGTCACGGCAAGAGTAGGGAGTGGTATCTGGTTTGATCGGGTCAACAAGTCGAGACCATGCTCGTCTAGAAAAATTCCGGTAATTAATTGCGTCTCCATCCCTTGATGGAAAAACTAGGCTCTCAGGATCTACATCCTCAGGTCTAATAGTTTCCAGCAGCTTTTTAACTCTCTCAGAAACTGCAAGCCGACGGGTGCGGTTATTCTTGCTTCCTTGGGAACGAACCCGACGATTACCTATTTGAACCAGCGAACTCTCAAAATTTACGAAGCCACAATCAGCGGAGACATGTTTCCACTGAAGACCAATAGCTTCGCTCGGTCTGCATCCAACACAAAATAGAAATTCCACAAATGGGCCATAGTGGCGGTAGTTCATACCTTTCCTCCCATCCATATTGAATATCTCGACGACGCGATCGCGCTCCTCCTCAGAAAAGGCATTTGGGTTTGGGTTCACCTGGTAGCGATGTTTAGGAAGTTCTTGAGCCATTCCATCGAAGGGATTCTCGGAAATAATCTTATGCTTCATACCCCATTTGCAGGCCGCAGAGAGATACATTAAGCCGTCTTTAGTCCGAGAAGTGGTGGTAACTTGCTCCAGCTTTTGCTTTACCACCAGAGGTTCGTCAATAGGTAGCTCACCAATTTTTTTGAACAACCGAGAGAGATTGTCGTACTTTTCACAAGTCTTTGGCTTAAGGTTCGATTGCTTATCAGCAGCGAATCGCTCCCACAGATACATGACCGTAACTGCTTGTGGCTTGATCGTTTCCACCAATGTGAACTGGGGAGACTGTGGTTTGCCATATTTGGCAAGAGTATAGTCAAACCGCTCAAACGCTATATCTGACTCAATAAGCTTGACCTTGGCTTCAACAGCTTTCCGGTTAACACTTGTGTCAGCCAACCCAGTATAAATGTACTTTTGTTTCCCATTAAATAATTGACGAGGCAATCGCAGTCGTAGCCGTCCCCGAAACGACTCAATCCCTACGGACCCTTTCCGAACTCTGCCAGACTCGGTAAACATGACTATCTCCCAGAGCATCTGTACTAAGATTGATAGTCAAATGATAGTCAAAATTTAGCTAACTGGGCCTCAAAAAGTCCAATTTTAATCATTTGTACTACTGAGGATTGCCTGGTCTTAGACGCTAAAACCCAAGCCAAATCAATGCTCTAGAGCTTGTATGGCTTGGGTTTTGGGTTTTTCGTTTAATATGGGCGATACTGGATTCGAACCAGTGACCCCTTCCGTGTGAAGGAAGTGCGCTACCACTGTGCTAATCGCCCGTATGTTTATTGTACCAGAAGTTTAACCCTGTGCAAAAGCTGATTCGTAGAGTCAATTTTTGCTAGCGGTGTAATGGTACGTAGGTCATTCTAACAGCTAAGTGGTAATCGAGCGGACAATTTTTGGGAAAAGGGTACTTTTGGGCAGGCGGAGGTTATCCAGACATGAAGATTAGAGTTCAAAGTTAAATCCCGATCGCTTGAGTTGTGCGTACTTGTGTTGATCAAATTCATAGTAGCGAGCCGCGCGATGGGCAACTCCAGTTTGCAGTTCATCTAATTCAATTAACAGATCCATTTTGAGAATTTTTTTGCGAAAATTGCGTTTGTCCAACTCCTGCCCCAGGATAGTTTCATAGAGTTTTTGGAGTTGGCTGAGGGTAAATTTTTTCGGCAGTAACTCAAAGCCGACCGGCTCGTAGCGCACCTTTCCTTTGAGTCGAGCGATCGCGGTTTGGAGAATTTGATCATGATCAAACGCCAATTTCGGCAATTCATTCATGGGAAACCAGGCGGCATCAGTGGCATCAGTCGCCGCGTGAATTGGATGTTCGCTTAAATTGACTAAGGCGTAATAGGCAACGGTTACGGTTTGTTCACGGGGATCGCGATCGATGGCTCCAAAGGTATAAAGCTGTTCTAGAAACACATCTTTAATGCCCGTTTCTTCTTGCAGTTCGCGCAGGGCTGCCGCATCGATCGATTCTCCCACTCGGACAAAACCACCGGGTAATGCCCATTCTCCCTGGAAGGGGGGATGTTGGCGCTGGATCAGCATGACTTTTAGGATGGTTTGTTGATCTAAACCAAAGATCACACAGTCTACGGTGAGCGCGGGACGGGGGTAGGGGTAGGAGGAGGGCATAGGAGGATGGGGAAGACAAGGAAGGTGTGGAAGGGAATCCATTTATTCATACCGCGTTCTTGACACTGTGTAAATCCGACACTAAGATAGATTTATTGTGTACAGATGACACTAAGTGATGAGCAGCCAATGGGAAGTCGCGGCTGGTTCGGTAATCGGTCGAGAACATTTGCGAGTGGGTAAGAATAATCAGGATGCGTGGCACTGGCAGACATTGGGTGATATCACGATCGCGGTGGTATGTGATGGATGTAGTAGTGGAACATATAGTGAAGTCGGGGCAACGTTGGGAGTTCGACTTGTAACAAATGCGATCGCGCAAACCCTTCAGATAGGGAAAGTTGAGCAACCAGGATTCTGGTCAGTTGTCCAGCAGGGGGTATTACAGCAATTAAGTCAGCTAGTTTTTATGCTGGATGGTGACTCACTTCAAGGGGTTTATGACCACTTACTATTTACAATTGTGGGCGCTGTAATCACACCTACAGTTACGACTTTGTTCACGATTGGAGATGGAGTCTTACTCCTGAATGGTGAGGAAGTATCAATTCCTACCTTTCCCAGCAATGCTCCACCCTATCTAGCCTATGGGCTACTTGAACCCAGTCCGATACCACCGGAACAATTGCCGTTTCAAGTTCACGGTTGTTTGCCGACGGATAGGGTGCGATCGCTGGTAATCGGCACAGATGGGGTTAAGGACTTGATAACTGTTGCGGATCAGCCATTACCAGGGAAATTAGAACCCGTCGGGAAGATTGAACAATTTTGGCAACACGATCGCTATTTTCAGAACCCTGATCAACTGCGTCGGCGTTTATCCTTGATTAATCGTGAAGTGATTCAAACAGATTGGCAGCAACAACAACTATATCGAGTTGGAGGACTATTACCAGACGATACAACGCTAATTGTGATTCGTAGAAAACTGGAGGTATAAAGTATGTTAGGTGCGATCGCGGGTGATGTAATTGGTTCTGTGTTTGAAGGTAAAAATTATAAAGCCAAAGACTTTCAACTTTTTGCCGCTCGAAGTCGATTTACTGATGATACGGTGTTAACGGTAGCTACGGCTGATGCTCTGTTACATCAAAACGATTACGCGCAGCAGTACAAAGAGTATTACCATCGCTATCCTCGGGCTGGATTTGGTAAGGGATTTATGATTTGGGCAATGCTCGATCGTCCTAAGCCCTATAACAGTTGGGGCAATGGTTCGGCAATGCGGGTTAGCCCGATCGGGTATGCCTTTGATGATTTAGAAACTGTCTTGCAAGTGGCTAAACAAAGCGCTGAGGTGACACATAATCACCCAGAGGGCATTAAGGGGGCACAGGCTACCGCTACTGCAATCTTTCTAGCTCGGACTGGGCAGAGTAAACAAGCTATCAAAACTTACATTGAATCAACGTTTGATTATGACTTGAATCAGACTTTAGATGAGATTCGTCCCACCTATCGCTTTGATGTTTCTTGTCAAGGCTCAGTTCCACAGGCAATCATCGCCTTTCTTGAATCCACAGACTTTGAAGATGCGATTCGGAATGCGATTTCGATCGGAGGAGATAGTGACACGATCGCGTGTGTTACGGGTGGTATTGCTCAAGCCTTTTATGGCGGTGTTCCAGAGCAGATTAGTCAGGCAGTGCTGAATCGCCTGGATCAACCTTTACGCCAGGTTACAGAGTTATTTATGGCGCAATATGGCTCAAATTAAGGGGCATTCAAATTATGGATGTTTATGTCAATGGAAAGAAAGTCCGGGCCGATCCCAAACGGGCGATCGGTAAGGGAGGGGAAGCCGATGTGTTTGATATTGGTCATGGTCAGGCATTAAAGTTATTCAAATCCCCTAACCACCCTGATTATCAGGGACTACCGCAGGAACAACAAGCGGCCCGCGATCGTTTAGCACTGCATCAACAAAAACTACCCCAGTTTCCCAAACCGTTACCCGATCGGGTTGTAGCTCCGCAGGCATTAGCCACAGATAAAACTGGACAAACGATTCTCGGCTATACGATGTCTCTGTTAAAGGGGGCAGAGGTGCTATTGAAGTATGGCGAACGGAGTTTTCGGCAAACGGGAATTAAAGCTCAAACCGTAGTTCAGATTTTTCAGGATTTACATACAACTGTCTCTAAGCTCCATTTCGCTGGAATTATTATTGGTGACTTTAATGATTTAAATGTGTTAGTCAATGGTGCAGAGGCGCATTTAATTGATGTGGATTCCTGGCAGTTTAGCATCTTCCCCTGCCAGATGTTTACGGCTCGCTTTGTCGATCCGCTGATTTGCCAGCCCCAAGCATCCCAAGCAATGCTGCAACATCCCCATAATCAGGATTCGGATTGGTATGCCTTTGCCGTCATGCTGATGCAGTGTCTATTGTTTGTTGATCCCTATGGTGGGGTGTATAAGCCGAAATCTCCTAGCCAACACGTCCCCCATACGGCTCGATCGCTGCATCGAATTACGGTGTTTCATCCAGAGGTGCGCTATCCCAAACCAGCGATTCCTTATCAGGCATTGTCGGATGAATTGTTACATCACTTTCAGCAAATATTTGAGCGAGATGCCAGAGGTGAGTTTCCTCGATCGCTGCTCGATCGCCTGCAATGGACAACATGTAAACAGTGTGGCTTAGAACATGCGCGATCAAGTTGTCCGATCTGTATTCCCATCGTAACTAAGATGGTCAAACCAGCCTCAATCTTGCAAGGAACTGTTACCGCCACTCAGATTTTTGTGACTGAGGGAGTGATTGTATTTGCGACGGTAGAACGGGGTCAACTTAAATGGATTTACCACGATCGTGGTCAGTTCAAACGTGAAGATGGTTCTGTCATTCTACAAGGTGATTTAAATCCCTATTTGCGCTGGCAGATTCAGGGTAAAACAACGTTGCTAGGGTATCAAGGGCAGGTAATTCGCTTTTGTCCTGATCAAGTTCCAGAACGGTTTGCGGTTGAAAGTCTAGATGCGATCGCGCTATTCGATACAACTCCTAACCATTGTTATTGGATTGCGAATGGACAACTACAACGAGATGGTAACTTAGGGTCAGTTTATATCGGTGAAGTGTTACCTGAACAAACTCGATTCTGGGTCGGATCTGGCTTTGGCTTTGGCTTTTATCAAGCGGGTGAGCTGAGTGTTGCGTTTGTGTTTGACGTGGAAAAGTCAGGGATCTACGATCGCGTCCAACTACCCCATTGGCAGGGACAACTGATTCACACTAATTGCACCTTGAGTCAGGACTATGCCTGGTTATTCTGCAAGACCCAATTCCAGGGGCAACTTCACTATCACTGTACTGTAATTCATCGCAATGGAACTACGATCGCAACGGCTCAAGTCAAGGCTGGAGACAATCACTGGTTAGCCACGTTGGGAAATCATTTGACTACGGATGAATCCCGCTATTGTGCGGTGAACCATTTCCTATTAGCCCCAACGGATGAAGGCATTATCCGAATTGAAGTACAACGGCAACAGTTAATTCAGACAAAACTCTTTCCAGATACAGAACCCTTTGTCGATGGTCATTCTCGGCTATTACCCAGTTCAGGAGGGTTGTATGTGATCAACTGTCGGGAACTCCGATCGTTGAAGTTAAGTTAATCGAAACTACTGATTTTCAGAGGAGAAGACTATGGTGACTCAAACGACAACCCAGTTACCCATTCCCAGCTTTTTTGATCCGCGTCGGGTTGGCGAAGTATGGCGAGTGCCCTATCAGGAGCGAGCAATTCAAGCTAGAGATTGGGCAAAACAGCACCACTTACAAGCGGCAGCTAAGGATAAAACTCGGATCTGTTTGATGATTATTGATGCTCAAAACACGTTCTGTATTCCTGATTTTGAGTTATTTGTGGGGGGTCGATCGGGAATGGGTGCGGTCGAGGATAATCAACGGTTATGCGAATTCATTTATCGCAACTTAGGCGTGATTACTGAAATCGCCCCGACAATGGATACGCATACAGCCATGCAAATTTTTCATCCAATGTTCTGGGTGAATGATACGGGTGAAAATCCGGCTCCTATGACGATGATTACATTAGATCAGGTGCAGTCGGGAGTTTGGAAAGTGAGTCCAGCGATCGCCTATTCCCTCGCTAAGGGCAACTATCCAGGACTGCAATCCTTTGCTTTACACTATGTCAAGCGATTGAGTGATGAGGGTAAATATCCACTCACGATCTGGCCGTATCACTCGATGTTAGGGGGCATTGGTCATGCCTTGGTACCGGCTGTTGAAGAGGCGTGCTTTGTGCATAATCTTGCTCGGCACAGTCAAACGAATTTCGAGATTAAAGGTGGTAATCCCTTAACCGAGAATTATTCTGTTTTGCGGCCCGAAGTGCTGGATGATGCCACAGGTCGCCCGATCGCGCAAAAGAATGCTCGGTTTATTCAAAAGCTATTGGAGTTTGATGCGGTGATTATTGCCGGACAAGCCAAGAGTCATTGTGTCGCCTGGACGATCGCAGATTTGTTAACTGAAATCCAGGCCCAAGACCCTAAACTGGCACAGAAAGTTTACTTATTAGAAGACTGCACTTCACCCGTCGTTGTCCCTGGCATTGTCGATTTTACCGATCAGGCAGATGCGGCATTTCAGCGATTTGCCGATGCTGGAATGTATTTGGTTAAGTCTACAACTGCGATCGCTGATTGGTCAGGTATCACTTTGTAGTCCAAACCCTGAACATGATCACTTGTTATCCTAGTTATAGACATGGAGGGTTCCCCTATGGTTCAGGCACAAACCAAACCTCTGACCTTCGAGGAATTTTTAGAACAGTATCCCGAGAATGGTGGCTGTTACGAACTGGTGGAAGGAGAGGTAATCGAAGTGCGACCGATCGGCAAACATGAATTGATTTCTGGATTTCTCAGCTATCAATTAACAGATGTTGCTCTACAAGCTAATTTGCCCTATCGGATTCCGAAAACCTGTGTTGTGAAGCCTAATCGCCCAGGTGCGGGCTATATTCCAGATGTTGTCGTTCTCGATTTGACTTACCTGAACACTGATCCCTTATGGGAAACTGCTTCTACGATTACTCAAGGCACATCTGCACAATTGGTGGTTGAGGTGGTGAGTACCAATTGGCGAGATGATTATGGACTCAAACTCTCTGACTACGAAGCTCTAGGCATTCCAGAATATTGGATTATTGACTATAAAGCATTAGGTGCGGAACGGAATATTGGTTCTCCAAAACAACCTACACTCACAATTTGTACGTTAGTGAATGGAGAATATCATCTCAACCAATATCGGGAAGATCAATCTCTAATTTCAACTGTTTTCCCTAATTTGGAACTAACCGCGAATATGGTTTTTAACGCTGGTTTGCTACCTGATTGAACCTGTAAACAGTTCCTCGATCGCTTGAATCCAAAGACAATCCTCGTTTATTTAGTAATCCGCTAACGAGGATAGTAAGTAGCGCTTATGGGTGCTTCTGTTCACCTTGATTTCAGGTTGCTACAGATTTCTGTTCAGGGTTCACAGCCTAATTTTCTGACTGCAATTAACCCTAGCCTAGAGAGCATCAAAACGATCGCTCTCCAGAGTTCACCTATCGATTTTTTCTGACCAGGAGTTGAATTATGTCTCAAGCACCGGATCTCAATCAACTATTTCAATCGGCTCAGGCGGAAGGCACACTATCTAATGCGTCACTCCAGGCGTTGAATGTCCATGACATTGGAGCGCAAATTCAGGCAGGACTGGGTGTTCACGTTGACGATGTCATGGCAAGTGAAGTGGTATTAGTGACGCTGATGCCAGATGATTCTGGCTCGATCGATTATGCTGGCAATGCCGCGATCGTGCGATCGGGACATAACACGGTAATTGATGCGCTCATGAGTTCTCATCAGCAAGATAGCATCTTGGTTCATAATCGCTATTTGAATGGATTTGTGTTGTATCCCTACTGTTCGGTGTCGCAAGCAGTCCGGATGACGGAGCAAAACTACTATCCCAATCAAGGAACCCCTTTGTATGATCAAACGGTGGTGTTGTTAGGCACTGTCTTAGCTAAGGCACAGGAGTTTTCTGATCATGGTGTGCCAGTACGAACTGTGACGTTGATGATTACTGATGGTGCGGATGGTCATTCCCAACGGGCTACCGCAAAAACGGTAAAGGCGATCGTGCAAGATATGTTACGCACTGAAAATCACATTATTGCGGCAATGGGAATTGATGATGGCGATACTGATTTCCGCCAGGTATTTCGGGAGATGGGCATTCGAGATGAATGGGTTTTAACGCCGGGTAACGGGCAGAAAGAAATTCGTCAGGCTTTTCAAATGTTCTCCCAGTCGGCGGTTCGAGCCAGTCAAAGTGCTGGTAGCTTTAACCAAACCTCCCTAGGTGGATTTGGCACTCCATAAAGTTCTCTTGAAGTTTGCGGAGCGATCGCCGATGCAGTGGTAGTTCTGATTAAGCCTTGTGCGAATTGCTGAACACGGTTATTCTAGTGAACTCTAGTTTAGCCGTGATCGATATCACTTGATTTCTCTCTCAACATCACATTAAGGTATGCTGAATCATCACCTAGTTCTGGGAAGACTAGCTCCATAATTGAAGAGTACCGAGTTAGCCCCACTCTTATGAACTCTTCAACTGCACTACCCACTGATGCCATTCAAGAGATTGTTGACCGGATTCTTAGCTCCCGCCAAATTACACGCATTGATCAGCATCTGCTGTTATCGTTAAGTAGCCTGAATACCGCCGATCGCAACTTAATCAATCTGATCTTCGATCGCTTACGCAGTGGACTTTTGAAAGTGGTGGATTAATGAATACTGACTGGCAACCGATTAAATTTCTGATTCAGATCATCACGATGCAAATGCTAGTGATTGGTCTAGCCGTTTCCTTAGTAGTTGCCTTCCTGTAATCCGCAGCTTAGTATCCCGCAACCGCTCCTTCACCTCGGGGATCAGCCGCTCCTTCCAACCAACCCTTCGGTGTGCGCACGATCGCATTCGCATTCCCCCAACCTCTACCTTCCACAATGTTGTGGCCTCGCTGTCGTAAATTTGCCAGGGTCGCTGGCTCAAAGCCTGTTTCCATTCCTACTTGATCTGGCAACCATTGGTGATGTAATCGGGGAGCCGCTACCGCCTCTTTCACAGTCAAGTCATAAACCAATACATTTAGCACAATTTGTAAAACGGTTGTGATAATTGTGCTGCCGCCCGGAGATCCAGTCACCAGGCGCAATTCACCGTTTTCTGTAACGATCGTCGGAGTCATACTAGACAACGGTGTTTTACCAGGCGCGATCGCATTCGCCGCACCCCCCACCAAACCAAAGGCATTGGGCACATTAGGCGCGATCGCAAAATCATCCATTTCGTTATTTAGAATGATCCCCGTTCCGGGAACCAACACTTCTGCACCAAATCCCAGATTAATTGTGAAGGTCAAACTGATGGCATTACCATCGCGATCGACCACATTTAAATGCGAGGTATCTGCCGATTCTTTGGTCTGCGATCGAATCGCGGGTTGCCGAGGGATAGGTTGGTTTGACAGCCGTTGTAGTAATTGGGGATCAGCAGGTTTGACACTAGTTGAGGGACGAGCACGTTGGGGATCAATTTCCTGCCGCCGAATTCGGGCATAGTCTGGACTAATTAGGGCAGCAACCGGAACCGGCACGAAATCCGGATCCCCCAGGTATGCCGCGCGATCGGCGTAGGCAATTTTCATCGCTTCAATTAAGAAATGCAACACTTGCGGATGCTGCCGTCCCATTGCCTTTAAATCAGTCTCCCCAATCAAATTCAGCATTCCTAAGAGCAACACACCACCAGAGGAGGGCAATGGCATAGAGCAAACCCGCGCCGTCCGGAAGGTGCCACAGAGCGGTTCTCGCCAGATAGGACGGTACTGTTGCAAATCAGCGAGGGAGATCAAACCGCCTCTAGTTTGCATATCCTCAACGATCGCTTGAGCAATGGCTCCGGTATAAAACACCTGGGGATCACGGGCGATCGCTTGCAACGTCGTGGCTAAATCTCGCTGTACCAGCACATCTCCCACCTGTAAGGGAGTAGTCCCATTACGGGTAAAAATCTGGCGGGCATTGGGATCAGCCAGCAACGTAGATTGGTTGATCGCGGCTAACAACCGTGAACTGACGGGAAACCCCTCCTCGGCTAGCTGAATCGCTGGAGCAACCACTGTGTTCCACGGCAAGCGTCCATGCTGCCGATGAACTTCTGCGAGTCCCGCGATCGTCCCGGGGGTGGCGACCGCCAGATGCCCCTTTTTGCTGCGATCAGTCTGCACCTGACCCGCTTGATCCCGATACATGGTTGGCGTAGCTGCCAGGGGTGCCCGTTCCCGAAAGTCCAACGCTTTAATTTCACCCGTTTGCCCCGATCGCAGCAATAGAAACCCACCGCCCCCAATTCCAGCTGAAAAGGGTTCTACTACAGAAATCGCTAAAGTCGTTGCCACAGCCGCATCGATTGCATTCCCCCCCTGCTGTAACATTTTCAGTCCAGCTTGGCTCGCTAGGGGGTGCGCCGATACCACCACTCCTTGCTTGCCCCGATCGCTCGCTGTTAACCCTGGTTGGCTACTCAACCCCCCGATCGACCAGCTAACCGTCACGATGGCAATTACACGATGAATAGATCGGCGCATAGTGAATTGATCCCAAGCATGAACTAACCGATTTTCGTATATCTCGGTTGCCGCGATCGCGAAGTTGTGATGATTTTGTTTTTCCCTCAAAGCAACAAATTTACTTACCACAAAGCGCTGGCTGGCAATATGCTGGTCAGTGCTTCTAACCAATGGGCAGCGGCGACTCCGGCAGTGAAGCCGAACAGGTGATGTTTCCAGGTAATTGCGTTGTCTAAAGGAGTCATATCCCAAAGGAGGCGGTTATACAGACACCCGAGCGCGATCGAGAGCAAGGCAGACAGGAGACTGGATTCTAAATAGCCGCGTACCAATAGAAACCCCAGGTAGCTATATAAAATGCTGTGATAATTGGGCTGGGGCGATCGGGTGAACAGATAGTCACTCACTCCCGCCGCGAACACAGCTATCAATGTCACAATCAGCCAATCCTGAGTGCCACGCAGCAGCAACAGGGTATTAAACACAATCCAGGTGGGTAGAAATTGGGCAGGCGATCGCGAGGGGCGCTGAGTTGGGAGGATGCCAGCTTCATACCATAGTCCCGGAAACAGGCGGGAATTGATCCCCATCTGGGATAACACCTGACCAAGTAACAATGTGTTAACCAGCAAGAATAGCCAGGTGAAAACGACTAGCTCAACGAGTGGTTTGGCATCGATCGTCCATCCTTCTACCATGCCAGAGATCTACTATGCTTCCGGATATTCTACTTGCCGTAGCAAAATTGCATACCGATCGTTATTCGTGATCGCGCTGCACCCCTTTAACAATGCGAGAGAGTTCACTCTTTTCGTCTACCGAAATTCGGGTGGGTGAACCGCTAATGATCCGCTCAAAGTTACGGAACGAATCCTTAATCTCCGGCCCATGTTCGCTGATCGTGTACTCCCGAATTGCTTTATCGTGCCAGGAACCACGCATTTTAAACACGTTGATTGCCCGAGACATCTCACCCCGAATCTCGACATATTGCAGCAGTAAAATGGTGTCGGTGATGGTGGAAATATGGGAGTCGGTAATCGAGTGCGATCCCATAAATTGATCGGTGGTGTTGGTAAAGAAGCCCGTAATCTCCTCTTGCTTGGCAAACCCGGTTACACCAATGACAAATTGCCGGAAGGCATTGTTACTCACCCCCCGCGCCAGGGCAGAGAGGGAATCGATCGCAATCCGCGACGGTTTAAATTCGGCGATCTCGGATTTAATGATTTGTAAATGATCCTCTAACCCCATCGATTCTGGATAGGTACAAAGAATTCGCAGTAAGCCTTGCTGTTCTAAATCTTCAAAGTCAATGCCCCAGGAGGAAGCATTCCGAGATAACTGGGCACGGGATTCTTCATAGGCAAATAACATGGCTCGTTCGCCGCGCACACAGGCATTTTCTAGAAACTTGCTGACTAATAGAGTTTTACCTGTACCTGTTGCGCCCGTTGCCAGAATAATCGAGTCTTTGAAAAAGCCGCCGCCACACATCTCGTCCAGAGCCTCGACCCCCGAAGACACCCGAGCATTGGACGATCGTTGCGTCAGGCGCATAGCTCCGAGCGGGAAGATATTGATCCCATGATTGGTAATCGTAAAGGGATACTCACCTTTCATGTGAGTGGTGCCCCGCAACTTGAGAATTTCGACAGTGCGGCGACGACGCTCCCCTTCCAGCACATTCCGGACGATCACCACATTGTCTGAGACAAATTCCTCGACACCAAAGCGAGCCACGGGCCCATATTCATCGATCCGCTCGGTGGTCATAATCGTAGTCGCACCGACTTGTTTTAACCGTGCTACTAAGCGAAAGATTTCCCGGCGCACCACAGAAGCGGCATCATATTGTTGAAATACAGCGGTGACAGAATCGATCGATACCCGTTTGGCTTTGTATTTCCGAATCGCGTATTGAATCCGTTCGATCAAAGCCGATAGATCAAAGTTGCCGACGACATCCTGACCCTCGGGATCGGGAGAAGCATCTAAAATAAATAGCTTGCCTTCATCTACCAGTTTTTGCAGATCCCAACCAAAACTAAAGGCATTTTTAATAATGTCGGTGGGTGACTCTTCAAAGGTGACAAATACGCCAGCTTCGTCAAAGCAGGTAATGCCGTTATATAGAAATTGCACCGCCAGCAGAGTTTTACCAGTGCCGGATGTGCCACTGACCAGGGTAGTTCGCCCCACAGGCAATCCACCATGACTGATGTCATCAAACCCCTCAATCATGGTACGGATTTTTTGTACCCCGATCGTGTTAGGTTGATCGCTCTGTGTCGCTTGATTAAGTTGATTCATAAAAGGTGTAATTTAAGCCGCCATTCCTGCCTAGATCAGCCATCCGTTACATTTAGCATAAAACGTAGTGTATATAACGCGTTTACCTTACTCGATACTGGCTTCTTCCTCGCGCAGTTCTTCATACAGTAGATCCAACCCGATCAACACTTTTTCGCGATCGGATAGATCCCCAATAATTTTACGCACAGGGGGTGGCAGAATTTTTGACAAGGTAGGAGTTGCCAGAATTTTGTCTTCCTCAGCCAATTGAGGATTTTTCAACACATCTATGACTTTTAAGGCGTAGACCCCCTGAAACTCTTCTTCTAAAATATTATTGAGTGTTTTCAGGGCACGAATTGAGTTTGGCGTATTGCCAGCGACGTAGAGCTTCAGAACGTAAGTTTTTTTTAGAGGACTCATGGATTCGGTTCAGCTTTTCAAGATTCTCGAGGAATTGAGCGCCGATACATTTCGCATAGGTGAGCAATTGTATCAATCAATGTCAGGCGGTAATCCAGCAAAATTTCTTCACTCCGCCCTTCCAATTTTAGCTGTTTAGAAAATTCATCCATTAGCTCCATGTGGGTTTCAACGACTTGAGCTACCGGGATGTCTGTAAAAAATACTGTATTTACAAAGTCATCAATCCGCTGGTTCAGCGTACCATCATTGGCAAAATACCGCAGCACAATCTCCCGGTACTCTAGCTTCAGCTTGTTCAGCAATTCCTGTTTCTGGTCAGAAGGTAGGTGGCGGAAAAAGTTTTGGGGATTCCGTTTGTAATACACGCCCAGGTATCCTAATCGCTCCTTAAGTTTTTCGGTGAGCCGATTCTGTTCGCGGATTAAAACATCCAACGCTGGTTGGTCACGGATCAGAGTAGGGATCACGGGGCTAGTTGAACGCCAGTTAGGGGAAAGTGCCAAAAACTGACGGATTGCCTGATCAATATAGCAATCTATTTCCGGCAACTGGTCAACCGTTACGTGAACTTCTGCCGTGTGGTAAGTAAACGATAGGTCGGAAGCGGTTGAGCCGGAACTGTCGGGGGGAAGATCGCCCGAGACCGGAGAGGCGGTGATCCTGTCGGGGGGCGAGATCGGATCAATGAGTACCGCCGGTAACAGGCTAGCCTGCCCATACAGCCAGTTAATGATCTGGGGGAGATCCGCCTGGATCTGGAGCAGCAAACAGTCTAAATGCTGCTTCTCTTGCTCGATCAGTTGCCAGAATTGAGCTTGGCTCTGAGCATAAATCACCTTATAGCGATCGGGACTCAGTGCCTTCAGGATGGTCTGAGTCAGGGAATCATGGGTCAGAAAAGTGCCAATAAAGAGTTGGGGACGCAAGGTTTTAGCGGATAAATAGGATAAATCAGACTCAGAGAGGGGGGCGTGAACCAGGCTCAATCCAGGATATAGGAACTGGGTTTTGACGAATCAGGTAGCAAATATCTGGGAAACTTAATATTTTGTTAAAATTAAACACTTAATTAATTATAAGTGCAACGTGATCTGCTCCTCCAGAACGCCATAATGAAAGGTAGCGATCGTGGGAGTAAATTCTCACCCTACGGCGCTGAACCTCTAAGCTACCAAGTGTCGTTCTCCTCTTTGGTAGCGTGATGTGGAACTAATGGTCAATCTGTCAGGGATCCTGCGGCATTCTGATTGGGGACGACCAGTGCAGACTGACTCATCGCCGCGTCGTTGTGCCGTCTCAAGGCAGGTTTTTCATGTCTCAGCACACTGCCTGTCTCCCGGAATTGATTGAACTGCTTCCTACTTGCTCGACTACAGCGACCCTGGCAACGGTTCTGGCAGAATTTAGCCGGATCGATATTGATCGGTTAGTTGTAATTAATCCCCAGTATCACCCGATCGGCGTTGTCCGCTTACCGACCCTAATGTCGTATGTCCTGACGGTGGGGTTAGGGCAGTCTGTTCTGAGAGTACCCTCCAGCGAACCAATTTTAGCCACCCCCCTATTACAGCTAGAGCCCACGATCGTGGAATCGGTGCTGGTGCTGTCAGCCGATTTAACCCTGGAGCAACTATTAGGACAGCTACAAATCTCCGGTGACGGACACTATGCCTTCGTCGATCGCCAGGGACATTATTTAGGTTTACTGAATCAAACTCAACTGCTGCGGGTACTCACAGCCAATCTCCTAACGGCTCACCCTCCGGCGGCGATCGCGTCTGGGTTCACCCCCTTGGGAGGACAGACAGGTCACTTAGGGCAGGGCAGCTATCAGCCCCAGCAGCAACCGATCATCTTTTTAATGCAGCAGTTGCTGACCCAAAAAAAAGAACTGGAACAGCAGATTCAGTTGCAACAACAAATTATCCATCATCTTCAGGCAACCCACCCACCATTAGCAACGACTGATCCCTTCACCCACACCAGCGAGGCAACCGCCTCAACCGCGCTACTAGAATTGTTCGATCGATTACCCTTACCCCTGATGTTACAGACTAATCAGGGGCAGGTCGTCGTCCAAAATCTGGTCTGGCAGGAACAGGTCGGCGAATTATTAGAGCCAGAGTGTGTTGGACGGGATGCGGCGAATGTCTTAGAAACCTCGGAGATGGAAGCCCCTACCCCAACGGGAGTCCCAGATCCGGAATTTCCTCAACCCTTTGGCACTACGGCTGCCGATCCGCGTTTAGCGCACGCTCCTCTCTGCTATTCCGGTACTAAACCGAATACCTGCATTTGTGTCTGTGCCTTAAAAAATGGGCAGGAACGCATTTGGCAGTTTATTAAAATTCCGTTAGGGGCAGTGTTACCCAAGTCCCTGATCGATAGTAGCCATTGGTCAATGCGTTTGACGGAACTGGATGATGCCGAAGCGGCGGAGCAAGCCTCCTGTCCATTCCGACTGGCAACCCTGACCTCAACTCAGCCTGCTGAAGTGGGGGAAGCATCGGTAGCGAGCGTTGAGCCTCCCGAGGAAATGCTGTGGTTGATCCTGGCGCAGGATGTCACAGAACAGCAGCAGCTCGCCAGAGAACTTACGGCTAAAAATGCTGATCTGGTGCAACTGAACCGGCTCAAGGACGAATTTTTAGCCTGTATTAGCCATGAGCTCAAAACACCGCTCACCGCCGTACTGGGATTATCCAGCTTGCTGAAGGACCAAACACTAGGGCAATTGAATCAACGCCAAATTCACTATGCTCAACTGATTTATCAGAGTGGACGACACTTGATGACGGTGGTGAATGACATTCTCGATCTGACTCGGATAGAAACCGGCCAGTTGGATCTGGTGTTTGAACCCGTAAATATTCCATCGGTCTGTAGTCGGGCGTTTGATCAGGCAAAACAGCTATGGCTGGTTGAAAGTAAGCAGGATCTGGCGGCGGCCGATGATTGCCCGATCGCCCAATTTTCCCTGGAAATTGAACCCGGTCTAGAGACGATCGTGGCAGATGAACTGCGGTTACGGCAGATTCTTGTCCACCTGCTGTCTAACGCTCTCAAGTTTACGGAACCCGATAATCCGATCGGGCTAAAAGTGGGTCGCTGGGGAGGGTGGATTGCCTTCACCGTTTGGGATACCGGGATCGGCATCCCAGCCGACAAACAGCATTTGATCTTCCAAAAGTTCCAACAACTGGAAAATCCGCTGACCCGTCGCTTTGAGGGAACTGGACTGGGGTTAGTGCTGACTCAACGATTGGCGCGGCTCCATGGTGGGGATGTCACCTTCCTATCCAAAGAAAGCCAGGGCAGCCAGTTTACAGTGTTGTTACCCCCTGCCCCCGCCCAGCCTACCCGCCCCTCCAGGCTATCCGACCCGGATGACTTAAGTGATTTTGACCAGACCTTCCGATCTCCTACGGGACGTGTGCCTCTTCATACTCGGGCTTCAGTCGGCTCGTCTCAGCGATCGTCTGCCGCCTCATTGTCTCCCTCCGCCTCACGGGCAGCGGCTTCTAGCGATCGACTGGTATTGGTGGTAGAAGCGGCTCCGCCGTCGATCGAGGCATTATCTGAGCAATTGACGGGTTTAGGCTATCGGGTGGTGATTGCCCGATCGGGGACAGAAGCCCTGGAAAAAGCCCGGCGGCTACAACCCTGTATTATCTTTTTAAATCCGCTCCTGCCCCTGTTATCCGGTTGGGATGTCCTAACCCTGCTCAAATCTAATCTAGAAACACGGCAAATTCCGGTAGTGGTGACGGCAACGACTGTTGATCAAGAGGAAGCGCGTCATAGCCATGCCAACGGCTTTCTCAGTATGCCGATCGCGCCTAAGGCACTCCAAACGGTGCTACAGCAATTCGTAGCGCCATCGAGTGCACCTAAATCGCGTCCCACTTCCAGTAGACTGACCATTCTGCGCCTCAGTCCTCCTCTCCTATACAACACCCATCCTTCCCCCTGGCATGGCTCGACTCTGGATCTGAATCAATTGCTACACTCCCATCATTACCGGGTCTTAGAAGCAGATGATCTGGAGCAGGCGGAACTGCTGGCACGGGTCTGGAAACCGGATGTGATTTTGTTAGATCGAGCGGTTCCCAATCCAGATGTTTATTTCCAACAATTCAGTCATCACACATTTCTGGCAGCCTTGCCATTGGTTCTGCTGGATCCCGCCACCACCCAAGCCGCTAACCAGATCCCTGGTCTATTAGTATTTCCCTGTCTGGCAGCGCCTGATACAAAGCCCTTTGCGGACGGTGATCCGGAGGTGTCGGCTGTACTACGGGTTGTACAGGTAGCCGCAGGGTATGTTTGGCGACCGACGGTGCTGGCGATCGACCTGGCAACCTTACCCCTATCCCCCGAAGCCACAACTTCGCCCACGCCACCCACGCTAACCCTTGGCAGTTTGCCCCAGGAGGCCGAGTGGCTACAAGCCCTGATGCAGTATCTCCAAACGGCTGGTTTTAGTGGATCGATCGCCCGTTCCTGGCAAGAAGTGTTGTATCAAGTCCAGTCCCAGAGTATTGATCTACTCCTGATTGGCTGTACCACGCCTGAACTACCTGGGAGTGTCATAGAACAGTTGCTGGCTCTGCATGACCTGGCGATAAAACCGCCTGTATTAGTGCTGGATCATCGCTACTCCAATCCCCAGGATCCTCCCAGGATGGCGATCGAGCTACCAGCCGTTATTCAACAGCTAGCGACCCAGATCCTCACCCACGCTACGCCGATGCCAGAATTACTCCATTACATCCAGCAGATTGTGACTGGCTGAAAGCTCGATTAGTCGAAAATTAATTCCCCTATCTTCAACCAATAAAAAACCCGACGCACTGCCGGGTAAACACTAAGGAGAATCCAAATGAGTTATTAACAGGTGGACTACTTCAGTCTGTTGATCAAACAAACCGCCAGTAGAAATGTGGGTTTGAACGGTTAGTTTTATTGTAAATAAATGTAAAACTTTTTGTTACGAAATGTCAATGCCATCGAAGTCGCGGATTGATCAGAATTACTCAGCAGAATCATCAGCTTTTCTTATGTGGTGCGATCGCCGTTAAGAAACTAATCCTGGGCAACATCGTCTAGTCTGGAAGCAAGCCTTCCGTGATCAGATGACGCACTCTTCCTGAACATCATGGGTATACTGAGTAGGCTGAAGTCAGGAGAGTTTGCTTGGGCAGCCAGCATCGCTCCAATCTCAGATGACTGGAGGGCGATCGCTGACTCCAGTCCGCTTAATCCCTTAGCATCTTAACCATTGTTTCCGGAGCACATTTTATCCATGCCACGCCAACGTAGACCGATCTTACTTCCCCCTACCCCCCAACGTCGCCAGCCGAAACTGAGAAGTAAAGAACTCGATCTATTGCTGTTAGCCGGCTGTTCGTGTTTATTTACCCTGCTGTATCATCCCGTGGCTGAAGCGCTCCAGTCTCCCTCAACCAGTCATAGTCAGTCTGCTACTACCCATGTAGGGCAAACATCCGTTCAGCATCCCAGTACAGTCTCCCCTGCCCTCCCCTCTCGCCGCGAAGAAATTCAGGAAGAGGAAGAATAGCAATCACGAAGGTAGTCTCTGATTTACTTTGTCTAATCGCAGTGGGCTATCAGCCCGATCATGCTTCACGGTTTCGACAGAGTGACTATATTGCAGGTCGGCTTTTTGATATTGTCGTGAGTGGTAAGAATAACTAGCAAGCTCGTCAGTTGTCTTGACTCCGTTTACCACTAACCCTAGAACCGATTGTCCTGTTTGAGTTAGTAGTTCTTTGGTTGCTGTTGCACTGGCTTTATCAATTGTTCCCGGTCGAATTACTAGCAAGATTCCGTCGGTACACTTAGCTAGACTGATAGCATCAGCAACCAGTAACAATGGTGGTGTATCCAGAATGACAAAATCGTAGATTTCTCTAAACTCCTGCATGAGTTTGCTCATGGCTACTGAGGTGCTTGAATGACAAATTTCTAGTCACTGTCGGGGCAGGTCGTTGGAGATTGCCAGCCACCTTGTAGGCTGTCGTTTGTCGCTTGAGACACTAAATACAGGGAGCCATCGGTTCCGTATATCCAGCCCTGAGCTTCAATAATTGCGGTTGGAGTTTGCTGCGATCGCTCCATTGGTTGCGCTGGAGTCTTGCTACGATCGCCAGCTAAATTACGGCTTGGGGGGACAAGAGCCACTAAATCCGTCAGGGCTTGTTCTCCGGTGAAGGCATCCTCTGGGCTAGACGGTAAACCCCCTCGACCACTAATCACAAATCGTCCTTGCTTGGCACTGCTGCGACCACTGGGCGAACAGCCTTGAGTCACCTGCTGTGAGGGATCGGCTAAGTTGAATGGCAATGAGACTAATCCGCGACTGGGATCAATATTTAAGGTATTCAACGTCACTGTTCCCGATGTTCCGGCTTGAGAGCTTGCTGTAATGTCATTCATGGGAGTCAATTTCGGGCGAAAGGCAATGCCAAATAACGCGATCGCATTAATCGTAATCTGTCCACCATTACCTAAGGCGGCGTTGGCAATAATATCGCTACCTTTGCGTCCAGTGGGATAGAGCGCCAGGATATAATTCGCATCAATCCGAATATTCCCGCCCGTTGCCGAGTTAAACGCCGTGGCTGAAATCAAACTTTCATTAGTTAGCGTGAGAAAATTGAGTCCCAAAATTTGAATATTACCAGTGGAGGAACCATCCGGGGCACTTGCTCCCGTCTCTGCTCTAATCGTGCCGCGATCGAGGGTCAGGTTGTTGGCTTGAATAAACAAATTCCCTGCTTGCCCAATCGGGCTACTAACGCTCACCTCTGCCCGATTGGTAATTCTAAAATCCCCCGTATTCACTCGTAAATTTCCGGCAATTCCCCCAGCTTCTGTCGCTAATACAAACAAGCCACTACCGCGATCGCGTAGCAGTACAGATTCAGCCGCATTGACTGTGACATCCCCGGCTTGTCCAGAGGTTGCAGAGGCAGAAATATGCGCTCCCTGTTGCACTGTTAAAGTGCGAGTATCCACACTCAAATCTCCCGCAATTCCACCACTCCCAACTGCCGATACTGATAAGCCGCCCGGTTTGCCATCCGGCATTCTCCCGGTTAACCGCACCTCGCCATTGGGGGCTGAAATGGACAAATTACCCGCCGTTCCGGTTTGGGTAGAAGCAGAAATTAAGCTTTGATCAACCAGGAGGCGATCTAAGTTGCGAAGGTTAATGCCACCGCCAGTGCCAGAATTTGTGGTAGCCGCGATCGTTGATCCTCCCTCTAGCCGCACATCCCGAGTATTCAGATCAATCCGTCCAGCACTTCCTGCTGCCGAACTTAATTCCAGTGAACTCCCTTCTGTCAACCGGATCGAGTCTGAAGCGCCATTATTCGCCTGAACAAGCAAACTTCCTGCCTGTCCATTGCCACCTGCCGATGCCAAAATGCGGGAGTTATTCCGCAGCCGTAATTCTGCTGTATTCAACGAGATATTTCCGGCAACGCCACCATCACGAGTCCCTAATGACAGCAAACTATGATCCAACACAATGAATCTAGCGGCTGTCTCACCTTGATTCACGCTTAAGTTACCGGCTTGCCCGCTCACACTGGCGGCAATAATGCTACTGTTGGTCAGCCGTAGCCGTTCTAGCCCATTGAGATTGATGTTGCCTTGAGACTGACTACCCGTTGGTTGGGCTGAAACATTCTCGGCTGAAATGGATGCGCCATCCGCGATCGTGAGGCTTCTAGCCGTGACCTGAATATCCCCCGAAATCCCCCCTGCACCACCCGCAGCCACCGATAATCCGCCCCGTATTGGATCGTCGGGTAACGTGCCTGACAATCCCACGGAACCTCCTGCCGCATTAATAATTACACTCCCGGCTGTACCAGTTCTGGTCGAAGCCGAAATTAGACTATTGTTAATCTGCAATGAATTTAACGCTGTTCCCGATCCTCCGATACCCTGTAAGGTAATCGAACTGCCTGTCCCTGCCAGGGTAGAACCAGAGAGTTCAGCCCCATCTTGCAATTGCATTTGGTTGGTATTAACCGTAATGGCTCCAGCATCGCCTGTCGTCGAGGCGGCTGATAATCCACTTCTGACCCGAGCCGTAGCTTGTTCTAAAGGAGGTACAGTTGCTGGATTTTGTAGGGTAATTCCCAGGCTATAGGTATCTCCTAAGCTAGGTAGTGTACCCGTAATCAGTGAATTATTAGAAACGGTGGAGAAGTATTTACTCACTCCTAAAACATAGCTACCCGGATTATCAAAGGTAAACTGCAAGAAGGAGTTCAGCGAGTCTTCATCTGCGCCTTGAGAAATGAACGAATCATCATTGGAGGCGAGGAGAGCACCCGTGTCACGATCGAATAGAAATATCTGGGTATCAAATGAGGCGTTATCAATATCGAAAATGCCCTCAGAGCCAGCCGCTGCGATCGCAAATTCGTAATAATCCGCCGTTTGATCAATCAGATTACTATTAAAAATAGTTGCTCCACTGATGATTTGGCTAGCCGTTCGACTCACAGTAGTAGTTGTATTGGCACTGAGTAAACTACCGAGGCTATAAGTCGAAACGCCCTGAAATAGCCGAGGCGGTGGCGTGGTTGAACCGGCTATATCAACCCGATCGGCAGTAACAGTGATGTCTCCGGCTGATCCTGTTCCCCGTGAGGTTGTGAGAAATTGAGCCCCCCCGGTCATTTCTAAGACTTTAGCCGTAACAGTAATATCTCCCCCATCATTAAAACTGCGGGTACTGGCATCGAACACCGCCCGATCGGCAGCTCGCAAAGTGCCATTCGGAACTTGCACCGTAATATCGCCACCCTGACCCCCATTCGCACTATTGGTAGATGTGAACAAGCCTGTACCCGATCCAGACAGTTCAAACGCGGCGGTTGTACCAGTATCACTGCCAGTTACATTCACCCAAATGTTGCCTGCATCAGCTCGTCCCTGGGTTTGGGCGGCTAACCGACTGCCATCAGTCAACGATAATGTTCCAGTTTGGAGGGTGATATCCCCCCCTGACTGAGTGGCTCTGACCCCAGCCGTGGTACTGATACTGGCACGATCGAAGCTGGTTCTACCCGAAATTGTCACTTGAGCGTTGCCCCCTTGACCATCACCATTTGTAGCCAAATCGAGCAAGCTATTACTCGCGGTCAACGATCGTCCCGCCATCGTCAAATTACCACCATCACTCGTTCCTTGACTGGCGGTTGTAATGGTCGTGGCTTGTAAATTGATTTCACTATTGGGTGTACCGATCGTGATGTTGCCACCCGTACCCAGTTGATCCGGATCGAGGCTATCAGTACTGGCATCAATCAACGTGCCATTATTCATCGTAATCGTATCGCCTGCGATCGTGATGTCACCGCCCGAGTTGGTAGCCTCACGGTAAACCGGAGTGCGAATCAAGCTATCCGTTAACGTGACAGTCCCCTGTAGTGCTGTAACCGTAATATTGCCTCCGGCTCCAGAAGCACTTGTACTGGCATCCAACGTCGAATTCGTTGAATTGACTGTACCACCAGAGACAGCAATATCTCCACCATCACCACTTGCCCCAAATTCAACGTTACTGAGTACACGAGTTTCAGTTAGATTCACTGTTCCGGTTGGCGCAGCCGTAATCGCAACACTACCACCTGCTCCAGAACCAAATGTACTAGCATCAACCAAGGAGTTTTCTGAAGTAACTGAATTTCCAGAAACGGTGATATTTCCACCACTACCACTCGCGCCAAATTCAACGGTACTCCGAATAAAACTGTTCGTCACTGTAGCTGAACCAGCATTAGCCGTTACTGTGACATCACCCGCATTCCCTGTTCCAGTGGTACTGGCATCGATCGAACTGCCAATCAAATCGACAGTTTGCCCCCGTAAATTCACAGCCGCAGCAACTTCTGACGTACCATTTTCGACTGTATTGATGATTGCACTGTTTGATACTGCAAGCTGATTGGTTGCTGCCAAGTCGATCGTCCCCGCATTAGCTTGTTGGGTCGCTCTTGTACTCAAGGTGGAACCCGATACCTCAATCACGTTCGCATGAGCCTGGATAACACTGGGCGTTCCAGCCGTATCACTGATAGCATTCAAAACACTATTGTTACTGATGGTAAGGCGATCGACGTTACTATAACGACCGATCAAAATCCGTCCAAACAATCCATCACTTAAGAGAGTGCTGTTATTGATATCGATGGTTTGTTCAGCATCAATGAAAATATCTCCTGCTAATCCAGTTCCCGTGTTAATCGTAGATAGGTTGGCATTTTGAACAGTAACAGAACCGAATTGAGATGTTAACTCAATCACACTGTAACCAAAATCACTATTACTAGAGGATTGAATATTACTAACAGTAATGTCCTCTGCCGCACTCAGTTGTACATAACCAGCTACACCACTAACAGATTCAGACGTGAGAGTGCCAGCCGTGGTATCAATGGCTCCATTTTGGCTAGTCAGGATGATACTTCCACCTGTTCCATTGTTACTGGATGATCGAATATTACTAACAGTAATGTCCTCTGCCGCACTCAGTTGTACATAACCAGCTACACCATTAACAGATTCAGATGTGAGAGTGCCAGCCGTGGTATCAATGGCTCCATTCTGGCTAGTCAGGATGATATTTCCACCTGTTCCCGGATCAGATGTTGCAGTAGCACCAACTACATCAGAGAAAATATTCGTTGTGAGAATGTTTTGTTCCGCTAGAATTCTGACTTCACCGGCTATGCGATTGGTTAGAACATCATCATCAATCGAGGTATCAATATTGCCAAAGGTATTTACATTTTGCTTTGAGTCAATCGCGACATTACCGTAGGTCAGAATCGCATTTGTCTGAATCGAACCTGTTAGCGCCGGATTAGGCAAATACTGATTGGTTAATAGTACCTGCCCAATATTATCTTCAAAGCCTGAGGTGTTAAAAATTGTGTTAACGCTAATATTAGCGCCTGTAGCAGGGCTACCCGTAGGTAAGGGATTAACTGTGCCAATGACGATGGGTTCGGGAAACGGGAAACCACCCAGTTGTGCCCAATCAATTCCAGCCCGCACATCCAGGGTGGGAGTCGTGCTGCCATCGATCGTCACAACACTGCCATCCGTTAGCGTTACGGTTGCCAAATCGGGAAAATTTGCAGGATTAATTGTATTGCCGATCGTGTCAGATCCCGTAATCGTCACGGTTCCCAGGGTGACATTGCCTCCCGCTAAAATGTGCAGCGAGGCTCCTGTGTAGTCTCCTAAATTGACATCTCCTGCCGCAAAAATGATCGGATCAACTGGACTCAATAAGTTTCCTACCTGTCCATTCAGTTGCTCGATCCGAAAGTTGCCTCCCGTCCAGTAATGGGCATCACCTCGGATAGTATCTAGCGATCGCAGCACCAGATCTCCTCCGGCAATTAACCCACTGCTGGGATGATTCAACGCCAAAATATCCACACTGCGATCGCCTTGAATCGTCAACGTCCCATTAGCCTGCGCCATAAAAGGCTGGGGGACACTATCTCGAATCTGTACCGTATCCTGAGCTTGCAGCGTTAAATTCCGACCTGCTACCAGTTGTCCCTGTAACTCCAGGCGATCGGCAATCAACGCTAAATCTTGTCCAGCGGTGAGTATGCCTGCATTGGCGATCGTGGCTCCGGTGCGACTGGGGCCATATTGCAAGCCTAGTGGAACATTCATAGTCAACAATGGCGGAGCCTGGGGATTCGTCGCACTAAATTCGCTGCCATCAGGAAACTGAAACTGGCTGGCAGTGGTTGCCACAAAAGAACCACCCACATTCAACCGCGCATTCGCTCCAAACAAGATGCCATTCGGATTCAGCAAAAACAGATTGGCAGTCCCATTGGCACGAATCAACCCATCAATGGTGGAAATGGAGTTTCCAGTGACGCGGGTGAGAATATTTTGGATTGACAAGCTGTTGTTAAACCATGCCTCTCCGCCGGTGGGCACAGAAAACTCCCGAAAACTGTGAAATAGGTTATCACCCCGCAAAGTACCACCCTCAATCACACATTGAGTACAGCCCGGAACCACACGGGAATTACTGGGTAAGGTGGCATCCGGAACAATTTGTGCCCAAGCTGGACTGACAGTGACTAGGCTGGTCAGGGCAATTCCACTAAGTGCCAAAAACTGAAATGCAATTGGTTTCACAGTGATTCTCTATTGGAGAGGAATAATTAAAATGCTTCAGATCCCGCTTCGGTCTTAACAGATCACCTCAACTGAAGGAAATATTTCTATTTAGAAGAAATTTTACCAGGGTGGCTAGATCACTTACCGAGATGGCAGGGGTAGGTAGACGACTATCTTTAACGATCGTGACTTAGGATGAAAACGCCAACTGTGTTTTTACGGGGAAACCTGAACGTCAAAAATTAGGAATTGATGAAGTTAAGGGCAGATGGACGATCGTCGAGGCTTCCTGAAGTCTAATCTTTTATAGGAAAGGAGTATAGATAGTAATTACTCATTGCCCGAGTGGGCACTCTAAAGCCAGTGAAAGTGCGGAATCAGATGATGACAAACCGGACATCCCTCCTGCGACGACTTCAGACCCTGCTGCAACAGTGGTGGTCAATAGGGGCGGAGCGTCTGCGATGTCCAGGTCACAAATGGCTGGTTCGTTTCGGGTTAAGTGTTGGTATAGCGCTACTCACCATCCTATCGGGCTGGGGACAATCACCGGCAGCCCAACCCTCGAATCCCACGATCACCCCTGGAACTCAACCGCCCCAATCTGTCTCTACGACCGATCCGGCTCAACTGGTACAGAGCGCACAGGAATACTATCGATCAGGACAATATGCTGCGGCTGTCTCCCTCTGGCAGCAAGCGGCAGCACTATTTGCCGGACAGGGCGATCGCCTGAATCAAGCCGTCGTTCTGAGCAATCTTGCCCTCACCTATCAGCAATTGGGACAGTGGGCAGAGGCTGAGCCAGCGATCGCCCAAAGTCTCACCCTGCTAAACACTCAGGAAGCCCGAGCCAGTGAGCAGAAACACAATCAGCCCAGCTTATTTGCCCAGGCATTGAATATCCAGGGTAGCTTACACCTTTCCCAGGGACGGGCACAGGCGGCACTGGACACCTGGCAACAAGCAACTAAGGTTTATCAGCAGGCGGGAGATCAGGCAGGGGTGGTACGCAGCCTAATCAACCAGAGTCAAGCACTCCGGGCCTTGGGACTATATCCTCGGGCTCGCAATACGTTAGCGCAGGTGAATCAAACCCTCCAAGATCAACCCGATTCGCCCTTAAAAGCCTCTGGTCTGCTGAATTTTGGCGATGCCCTACGTTTGATGGGAGATCCACAACAGTCCGAACGCATCCTGCGCCAGGGGTTGGCGATCGCGGAAAAGTTCGCTAATTCAGAGGTCGGAGCCATCTTACTGAGTTTGGGCAATACTATGCGAGCGGCACAACGCTTTGACCAAGCTCTAAGTTATTATCAACAGGCGATCGCGGCAGCCAACAGCCCCAGTCCCAAAGTTCAGGCACAACTAAACCAACTGCGGTTACTGATCGACACAGAGGCATGGACAACCGCCACCACATTAATCCCAACCATCCAATCGCAGCTTGCCACACTCCCAGTCAACCGGATTACCGTTCAGGCACAGATTAATTTGGCACAACTCTTGATGCGCCTAGACGATCGCGGACAAAGAATCGGTCAACCGACGATGACGGCTCAACTATTAGCCACGGCAGCGCAGCAAGCCAAAACCTTAGCAGATTTACGCATGGAAGCTTATGCCACCGGGTATTTAGGCAACGCCTATGAACAGAATCAACAATGGGCTGAAGCCCAACGCCTCACCGAACGAGCCTTGGTTTTGGCAGAGTCTACCCATGCCGACGATATTACTTACCGATGGCAGTGGCAGTTAGGACGACTCCTCAAGGCGCAGGGCGATCGGGAACGGGCGATCGCCGCCTATGACCGGGCAATCCAAACCTTACGAGATATCCGGAATGATTTGGTGTCTAACAATCTGGATGTGCAGTTCTCCTTTCGGGAAAGTGTAGAGCCTGTTTATCGCCAGTTCGTCGGGCTATTGCTGGAACCTGTCAATGGTCAACCCGCCAGCCAGGAGAACTTGAAAAAAGCTCGCGCCGTGATTGAATCCTTGCAAATTGCCGAGCTAGATAACTTCTTTCGGGAAGCCTGCCTGACTGGACGAGCCGCAGACATTGATCGGATTGATCCCACCGCCGCGATCGTGTATCCGATCATTCTTGCCGATCGGCTGGAAGTCGTGTTGTCGTTACCCAACCAACCGCTGCATCACTATGCCACCGCCATGCCCCAAGCTCAACTGGAAACCATTTTGTTAGATATGCGGCGATCGCTGCGGCGCACAGCCGGCAGGCAAGAACGCATGGACATGGCACAGCAGGTTTATGACTTAATGATTCGCCCCCTGGAAGCAGACTTAGCCGCCAGTCAGATCAAAACGTTAGCCTTTGTGCTGGATGGTGCCTTAAAAAACCTGCCGATGGCAGCCTTGCATGACGGCAACCAATTTTTAGTCGAGAAGTATGCCATTGCTATTACCCCAGGACTCCAGTTGCTTGATCCCCGCCCGTTGCAACGCCAGCAACTTAAACTCCTGGTCGGTGGCTTAAGTGAAGGACGACAGGGATTTGTGCCATTGCCGGGGGTAGAACAGGAGATTGATCAAATCAAATCCGAAGTGCCAGCCCAGGTATTGTTTAATCAAAATTTCACCTCTGAGCAATTACAACAGCAGATTAGTTCCGCCCCCTTCCCAGTCGTCCACCTGGCAACCCACGGTCAATTTAGCTCCAATGCCAGTGAAACTTTTGTGCTGGTTTGGGATAGCCGTCTGGATGTGAAGCAACTGGGCGAACTCTTACAAGCCCGTGATCAAGAAACTCGTACCCCGATCGAACTATTGGTATTAAGTGCCTGTCAGACCGCCGATGGCGATCGGCGAGCCGCTTTGGGATTAGCTGGGGTCGCTGTGCGATCGGGGGCTCGGAGTACACTGGCAACCCTCTGGCCGGTAGACGATGAATCCACATCATCCTTTATGGTGCAGTTCTATCAGGAACTCGCTAAACCGAATATGACTAAGTCTGAAGCACTGCGGCAGGCTCAACTGAAATTACTGCATGAGTCGAGCTTTAAACATCCCTACTACTGGGCACCCTTTGTATTAGTTGGCAACTGGTTGTAAGTCCAATATCACTATGTCAATCAACACAACTAGGTCTGATTGTCAAAAACCGAGTGCTGATCAGGATTTTGGGCAGGGCTAATAGTATTGTTGTAGACAAATGCAAGAGATTCTTGACAGTAAAATCACGCATCTGGGTGACGTAATCCTCCGCCTCTCCAGAGATGTTGTAGACAAATGCAAGAGATTCTTGACAGTAAAATCACGCATCTGGGTGACGTAATCCTCCGCCTCTCCAGAGAGAATAGAGCCGATCAAAGACTACCTTTCCGATCTTGGCAAGATAGTTACATGGATTTCCGTAGCCCTATTGAGCTAGACCCTACACAATAGGATCGGTACCGGCATCTACTCCACCAGGTTGTCTGAACAATGCATCAGGCCTCCTCACAGCTTCATTGTCCATAGCTACCTGCTAACCTGCTGACCGACCTTCGGAGGAGACTGTCAATTATGGCGCTCACACAACATTCCAGGTATATAGCCCTATTTTCAGTAACACTGCTGCTGCAATCCATGTGGCTCGTTGGGGTATCTTCAATTGCCAATGCCCAAACCCAAGCGGCTAAACCAACTCAATCCGCCCCCCGCAAAGGCAAATTTACGTTGGAGCCTCCTAAAGGTCAGCCTGCTCCTAAGGTCACGATCGGGGGAGGGAGACGGAACTCAGGCATCTGTCCCCAGGACAGTTCAATCGTCAACGCTACAGCGAATCCATCGCTACCTAGGGCACGCACTCTGCTACCATTGCTGCCTACTACTCGCCTGGGACTGACGATCGAAGCCCATCCCACCTTTTTAATCTATGTGCCGTCCACTTCCGCCCGCATTCTAGAATTCAAACTGGAAGATCAGGATGGGGAAGAGGTGTATCAAACGACGATGGACTTAAGCGCCACTCCAGGGGTAGTTCGGATTAGCCTACCGGCCCATCAAGCCGCTTTACAGGTCGGCAAAGATTATAAGTGGACTGTGTCGATCGCCTGTCAGCCCGATGGCGTGAAGCCACAGGATCCCCTCGCCACCGGAGCCGTTCGGCGGATCCAACCCGACAGTGCTTTAGTGACCCAACTGCAAACCGCTAATGCCATCGATCGGGTCGAACTTTATGCCCGGTCTGGCATCTGGTTTGAAGCCGTCGCCAGTTTAGCCGAGCTACGCCGCTCTCAACCGCACAATCAGACCCTGGCCTCTGCTTGGGAGGAACTTTTGCAGTCGGCGGGACTGAGTGCCATTGCCACAGCCCCATTCATGAACTAATTGCCCATTGGTGTGATGTACAACTAACTTGCCCTCATCCTCAGATGGCTCAGACCGTAGCGGTAGGATGAGGGCTTAATTGTGCTGTATGGGAATCAAAGCCCCCAAAAGCCCCCAGTTGATTGGATCGCTAAAACTGTGAATTTCCAGTTAATTCCCTCTCGATCGAGGTTAATGTCATTGACCAACCGGCGCAATGAGCATCCTGTCTGGGCTCATGAATGGCTAACTCAGATGCTAAGCCGATGTCCTCAAGGAAACTGTAAATTTCCTGAGTTCAAATAAACTTTTAGTAAACTTCTCTCCCTGCCCCTAGTCATGGATACACATCAGCCTAATAATGAATTGCAGAGGTAAAGACCCTAGTTAGAGGATATCTTTTCAGCTTCGATTCAAATGTTATTAAAGCTTTTAAACATCCTCTTATTGTCTTGGTCTACGACCATACTGCTATAACAACAAACAATAGCAACTTTTCATTCAAAGGCACATTGTCAGAATATCAATGTCGGTCTCATAACCGACTTAAATTTGTGTGCGTTCACATTAATTAGGAAAGAGAACATGATCGGTCAAATCACAGACAAACAGTTACAACAACCTGCTGAATTGGGCAAGCAACTGCGTGTCCTGTTGGTGAGCGAAAACGTTTCTCTCCGGATGAGTGGAGA
Source organism: Pantanalinema rosaneae CENA516 (assembly GCF_050753385.1). NCBI lineage: Bacteria > Bacillati > Cyanobacteriota > Cyanophyceae > Leptolyngbyales > Leptolyngbyaceae > Pantanalinema > Pantanalinema rosaneae. The sequence continues at coordinate 7,514 of NZ_JBLZFZ010000011.1, read as the reverse complement.
AACGAGTGTTCCTTACTATTACTTCAAACTATTACAGGAACGGGGCGTGGATGTTTGGATGATCTGCCATGCCCGCAACCGCGCCGAACTGCGTGAATTTTTTTCAGCCGAACTGTTTGAACGCATCCACTTTGTGGAAGATAGTTCATTCCAAGCGGCTGTATGGCGATTCAGCAAGCGATTTCCTTACCGAATTGAAGACCTGATTTTTGGGCGGTTGTTACATATCATTACTCAGTTTCATGGTCGCAAACTTGCTTTAGATATCATTAAAAAGCATCAAATCGATATTATTTTTGAGCCATCCCCCATCTCTCCTAAGGGTCTGAGCTTCATGTATGACATGGGTGTACCTGTGGTGATTGGGCCCATGTGTGGGGGGCTAAATCTTCCACCCGCGTTTCGTTACATGGACTCCCGATTTACTCGCCTGTCAATTTTCCTGGGACGCTGTGCCTCCTGGATCGGTCATCGGTTAGTTCCTGGTAAGTTACGAGCCGATGCCCTCCTGGTTGGCAATCAGCGCACCGCCAGAGTTTTGCCCCAGGGGTATCAAGGTAAGGTGTATGAAGTCGTCGAGAGTGGGGTCGATCTATCACGGTGGGAACCAAAGCATTACTTCCCACCCAACCCAGACCAGCCTGTCCGGTTTGTCTTCTGTGGTCGCCTGGTAGATTGGAAAGGCGCACAGTTTCTCGTAGAAGCGTTTAAAACCGTGGCAGAGCAAACCAACGCGGTATTAGAAATTATTGGCGATGGCGAATTGCGGGAGGAAATTGCTGCCCGAGTGATGGAGTTGGGTTTACAAAACCGAGTCAATTTACATGGTCGGTTGCCGTTAGCGGACTGTATGGCATTAATTACCAACAGTGATGTTTACGTGATGCCTTCCTTAAGGGAATGTGGTGGTTTAGCGCTGTTGGAGTCAATGGCGATCGGGTTACCCATCATCGCCGCCAATTGGGCAGGACCCGCAGAATATCTGAACGATCGCTGTGGCATTTTAGTCGATCCATCCTCACCATCTGGCTTTGTTCAGGGGCTGGCAGAGGCAATGATCCGGCTGGCTCAGTCACCACACTTGCGCTATCAACTCGGTAAAGGCGCTCAACAACGGGTCAAAATGAACTACTTTGATTGGGATTCTAAGACCGATCGTGTCCTCGAAGTGCTCAAGGAAACCTTAGCTCGCGTTTAATCCTGGCTACATACCTCAAGTGATGCAGTCTGGGGTGGAGATTTCCACCCTGTTTTGTTGGGGCAATTAAGAGGAGAGCGCAGGCTGGGGCAGTCAGGAACGATCGGGGGCTTCAGATCCTCCTAACTCAGCCTGCTAAGTATCTATCCGCTAGTCAGGCGCAAATTATGCCGATGCTTCAGCTAATTGGTAAATCTTTGCAAAGAGTAAAAATAGGCTGTTTCCAGATACATCAGGCGAAACGATCGCTGGTGTAAGCTTTGATCGGTCGAGGCTTTACCGTTTGCCAGGGATAACGAGGCTGAAGTTTGTTCAGTGGAAAACTGGCAAGACGAGTTTCAATATGCGCTGTTTCTGCATCCGTCAGTCCAAACATTGCATAAACTGTGGTATCAATTCGTGCCAGGGCTGCAAAGAAGTCAGACTCAACCTGTTGAAAACCAGCCGAGCGTTGCCGATAATCTTGCATTAAAGCAGCATAATCTTGAGGAACCAGCAATTTCTGGATAATCGCTCTAGAAATAGTTGTTTCGTCATCAGCATTCAGAGTCAATAGTTTATAGACTAGCTCAGTAACATCAGCATCTAGGAGTTCTAGCGAAAATAACCCGGCTCGAATACAGTTACCGTCTAATATGAGTTCTTCCACATAAACATCTTCGGTACTCCAGTTAGCAAAGTTGAGTCCTAAGTTTCTGTCGCTCAACTTATATCGACTCGTTGCAATGCGCGTTTCAACTTCAGACAAGAGCCATTCATCGGGGTTATTTTTGGCGATCGCGGCGAGTCGAGCTAGTTCGTTATACCCCTCAACTAACTGTTGCTCGATCGTTGAATCTAGAGTTCTGACCCAAGGTAAAGCCTCTAAAACACGGGGATAATTTGTTGCATAAAGCCCTTGAATTACTCCACTTCTCAATCGAACTGCCCAATAGAATCTAGCCAATTTGCTATTGAGGTAAGCAGCTATAGCTTCTGGTTGATGTCCTCCACTTTTAGGTAACGCAACAATTACAGTATCTAAGCTTGCAAGACTGTTTTCTGTAGTTCTAGATCTAACAACAGCAGCAGTCAGAGATCGGGTGAATTTAGCTACAGCAATAAAAGTGTTATGTACTTGATCAGCCCATAAACTTAATTTTCCGTAAGATCTATCTTTAACCGCTTCTAAATCTACCCAACCCGCAGGTTCACCATGCCATCCCATTGCTAAGCTGCGTCCAGCGATGACTTGAATTGGGTTGGCTCCGGTCGGTTCTGGTGTAACCTCTGCACCACCCCGTTGAATGCCATACGTCCACCAGAAGGGACGATTATTCCGGCTCAGTTGCCTGGCAACGGCTTCCTTTAACTCAACAACATTGCCACCATTACCATTGGGATACAGCTTTTTGAGAATTGGGACATCTTCAGGATGCAACAGGGGTAATAAATAGTCTCCCCACAAGCTTTCCCGTGGATTGCTGGGATCAATATCTGTCACTCTGGGGCTAACTTTGGCATCAAAAAAGTCTTTGTAATTAATCCTTACAGGTGGTTCATCACTCGTCCATCTAGAGGGTACATACAGTTCAATTTCATCATTCTCTTGGGCTGAAGCTCGCTCAATCACTAAAATTAGTGGTACTCGGGCGACATCCCAGACTGGTTTATCAGTAAACTCTAGCCAAACAACTTTACGTAATGCCGCTTCTCGTCCGGGATACAGTAATTTCCAGACTTTTGCTGCCGCTTCTGAATTAGCATAGCCACCACTCACCACCATGCCTAAAAAGCCACCGGACTCCAGAAATTCAGTCAATGCCCGATAGAGAAACACCAAGCCCGTATCCGCATTCTGTCCCCAAACCTGCTGCCACAATCCGCGCATCTCTTCATTGTATTTCACCCGCTCTGCCCGGATGTAGGGGGGATTGCCCACAATGTATTTCCATTGTTGACTATCGCGCTCTGTAGAACCGGGAGCTAGAAAACCTTCTCCCAATAGTGGAACCAAATCAGATTCTCGCAACAAACTATTGATGTTGTAGATATGAATTTTAGGAACATCTACTGGATTTGTTGAAGGCTTGAAGCGTACCAACGCCCACATCAACTGAAAGTGGCTAATGAATGCCGCAAATGGGTTGAGATCAAATCCCCAAACGCTGGCTTGTAATTCTTGTAAAACGGCATCTGAATCAAGCCCTCTTGTCTTTGCATCTTCCAGGCACCGATGGATGTATCGCACTAAAAATGAACCACTTCCACAGGAGGGATCAAGCAATGTGCCTTCACCCTGTTGAAATACGGTTTGTTCCAACAACCAGTCCACGATCGACGGTGGTGTATAAAATTCTCCTAACCGTTTCCGTTTAGCAGGAGGTAGGAAAGTTTGATAAATATCTCCCAAAATTTCTTCCGACAATCCAGAAAAGTCATAAGCATTGAATCGAAGAATTAGACGCTGTAACGCTTCATCTAATGCACCATTCGTTTCATAAATCCAGTCAAATAAATTTCGCTCAAAGGGTTCATGATATAACCGTCCGACATCTTCTGCTACCAGTTGCACTAACGCCTTAGCATCTCCTGTTAGCTGATCAACAAACGCTGCCCAGTCTTGTGGACCACCATTCGATAATCGCCGTTTTTTCGTTAGTCCTAAATCTTCTACCAATCGCAAAAACAACACACGGGCAACCAACACTGCAACCGAATCAGCAACAAACGACTCTCGAATCCGTTCTTCAACCTGTTTACCCTTTGCATTAACATCTCGCCCATACTGATCTTCAAATCGTGGAAGAAGATCCTCAAACAAATGTCGATGGAAGTCAAACTTAAACCGGAGCCGCACCAATGCCCGTCGCTGAGTATCGCCTGTATCAACTAGGTTGCGTTGAATTTCCTGTTCCTGTTGTTTAAATTCTTCATACTGTTGGATGAGTGAGACGATCGCCTGTTCTGCGGCTGCACCAAGTTCAGTAAAGCTCGTTTGCAAATCTTGCCGCAACCGATCTAACGTCTCGGGTACATTCAACTTTAAATAAACATAAGGTAACTGCCCAGCAATAAAGGTTGCCCATTGATTACCATGGGTTGCTTGTTCATAGGAAATGAATTTAAGCTTTTCTTTTAACGCTTCAAAAGTTATTCCAGATAAGTGACATGGCTCTTCAAATCCTGCAACAGCAACCCCTGTAGGTAAAACAATCCAGAGATAACGGGCTGTCAAAAACAAAACATATCGGGTTAGACCTTCAACATACTTACGTTTTTGGTTCCACAGCCTAAGTCGTCCCCCCTCGGTATTAAGTTCTGCATCATCTTTTTTCAGATCTCCCACAACCCAAGCTGTTTTCTCAGGAGTCAGCAACTTGATGTCTGGATAGCCGCCACCGCCAATATCCTCAGTCACCACGCGATCTTTGGGGTAATCTAGCAATCCCGCCAGGAAATCGCGGACATCCGGGTTGTACGATCGCTCGGGTCGGTTCCAATCTAAAGCCAGCCACTTTGCCAGAGGATCTGGTTGCTGTTTTGGTGGTCTACTGCTTTTGGACAAACCCTTACCTCTTTACTTTTCAACGCTTTGAACAAGTTACTAGCAGAAAAACAGGGTAGCATCGAATCCAGAAATACAAGTAGTTTTTCAGAAAATCGTATCTATTGAGTAGGGTGAAACGTTGAGGAGGGACTTGCCATCCCTGATCGCAGCATTGTGTTCGTTTTCAGAAAATTGTATCTATTGAGTAGGGTAAAACTGCATAAATTCTGGATGGCGATCGGATAGCTGACTAACTAGCTAATTCATGACCCGTTAGGAGGCAAGACTTGTCACCTTAATAGTTTTGTGAGATAGCTGGGAATGCCTCTACACAGATGACGCAATAAGAGCTATGCAGAGAAAATTTTGGGGACACTGGCGATCGCTGTTGATCGCTGGTTTAGTAATCAGTGGCAGCGTTACCTTACCCAGTGCGATCGCCGTTGCTCAAAACATTACGATCGATGGCACTCTCAGTCCTGCCCGTACTCTGATTGGCCCCGACTATCCGATTCGACAAGAGGATGGACGAGTCGTTGGCGGCAACCTGTTCCATAGCTTCGGACGATTTAATCTCTCGGCGGGTGAAACGGCTCGATTCTTCAGCGATAGCAGTATTCGCAATATTCTGGCGCGGGTGACTGGCGGAACCGCCTCTAGTATCGATGGGCTGCTACTCACCCAAAGTACCAACGTCAATTTGTTTCTGATGAATCCCAGTGGGATTCTGTTTGGGCCAAATGCCTCCCTCGATATTGGTGGCTCTACTGGGCGGGGAACCTTCGTTGCCACTACGGCGGATGCTCTGATCTGGGGCAATGGCAATACCTTTAGTGCCAGCAATCCCAAAGGCCCCGAAAGTTTACTCACCTTAGTTGGCGATCCCAGTGGATTTCTGTACTCCCAACGTACTCCCCGCCCGATCGTGTCCCAAGGTAGCGAATTATTGGTGTATCGCGATCAACGTTTACTGCTACTCGGCGGTGATGTCACAGTCAATGGTGGACTGCTGCAAGCCCGAGGTGGACGGGTGGAAATTGGTGCCGTGGCAGGCGAGGGCACCATCGGATTAGACCTGAACAGCACCGGATTTAGCCTCAAGTTTCCTGATACCCTGACGCGGGGAGACATTGACATTACCAATGGCGCGATTGTTCGTACTAATTCCACCGATGGCGGTGGAGATGTGGTGCTTCAGGCAGGCGAGATTACCATCGATCGCGGCTCCCAACTGCAAGCGGCAACGCTAGGAACCGGAGATGCGGGCAATATTCGCCTGGTCGCCACCGAATCCGTGACCTTACGTGGTGTTGGCAGTCCGGTGCCACCCGGTTTATTTCAAACCGCGTTGTTCAGCATTGTGGAAGCCGGTGGTTCTGGCAAAGGCGGCAATATTGCGATCGTCACTCCATCGCTGAGCATGAGTAACGGTGCCCAGCTCCAGACATCAGTGAATGGCCCCAATGCCGAAACTGGACAACCGGGGGGAAATGGCACTCCTGGGGTAATCTTTGTCCAAACCAATGGTGGCTCAGTGTCCCTCACAGGCAACGGCACAGCCATGTTTAGCAGAATCAACGAAGGTGCAACGGTCACTGGTACGGGCAGCAATGAGTTTGCAGGTGGCGTATTTGATGTCTTGCTGGGCAACAGTAGCCAACCGATTACTGGCTCCGTCTTCATTGCTACCGGATCACTCTCCCTGGACGATCGTGCCCTTCTGACTGCCAGCACTTTTGGCACTGGCAATGCCGGAGCCGTGATTGTGGATGCTAAAGGTACCATATCGCTGAAGAATGGTAGCGCCATGTATAGTCAGGTTGGCTCAACGGGGGTCGGCAACGCGGGGGGCGTAGTAATTGCTGCTAATTCGCTGCTGGTTGACAATTCCGAAATCAACACGGGAACCTTTGGGCAGGGAGATGCCGGACTCATTCTTGCCCTGGTCAAGGATCGGGTGGAAGTATCTGGAAATGCTGGCATTTTTAGTGCGGCTGGGCAGGGAACCTCGCAGGCTGCCGGAGCGATTTTGCTCAGTTCGCCGAAGTTGATTGTGCGGGATGGGGCGAGAGTCAGCGTCTCCAACATTGGAGATGGTTCTGCTGGAGACATCATCATTTCTACCCCTACCCGAGCTAACGCGGTTTGGGTGACGAATGGGGGATATATCGCAGCCATTACTCGATCGGGGCAGGGTGGCAATATTTCCTTGAGAACGCCTGGAGCGATCATTCTCAGTCGCGGTGGACTAATCTCTACCCAGGCAGGATTAGCCCCAGCCGGTGGCGATGGTGGCAACATCTTCATTAATAGCGGCAACTTGCGGATTAACGGTGGCAGAACCTTACTAATTGCCGGAAAACCTACCAATGACAATAATATTATTGCCAATGCCTATTCCGGTCGAGGAGGCAGTATTCTGATCAGCGCCTTTCAGTTGAACGATATTGCCCAACGCCCTGAAAAACCCAGTACAAACGATATTGATGCCAGTTCTCGGTTTGGTTTGAATGGTGTCGTCACGGTCAACGCTTTGGATTTTGATCCCTCGCGATCGGTGATTTCCTTACCTGGAGGTCTGCAAGATGTCAGTAATCTGATTGCCCAACGGTGTACTCCGGGCACTCAAGCCAATACCAGCCAGTTTACGATTACCGGACGCAGCGGCTTACCTCCCAGTCCCACGACATTCCTCAGTAGTGATGATGTGCTCGCAGATTGGGTGGCGTTAGGGGAGACGGAGGCAGTCAGCGATCGGGGGGCAGGAGCTGTCTCTTATACACATCT